>CAZCQC010000055.1:0-2672 GCA_964500155.1 uncultured Rikenellaceae bacterium
AGCGGGGCAAGGCTTTTTTTTGTTAAGCACCACTGAAGAGGATCACGCGACAGCAGGGAGCGTAATCCTCTCAACTTTTTACCCCCAAACCCACCATGAAGGGATTAGATTCCATTCAAGTTTACATTGAAACAGGAGGCATCAGCAGTGATTATGATTCAATCAGCTCTCATTTAAAAAAATTAACTGTTAATAAAACCTGAGAATGATTTTTACTAAATTGTACCAATCTCTAAAGAGTTTAATATTCCTTCATTAAAATCTGTTTATCATGAGAACTATAATTTTCAGCCTGATTTTAATAATCATCTCCTGTAATAAGGTTTCTCCGCAAACCATCACTGAATCAGGGATTTCCGACCCGGCTCTGCTTGAGAGTTTCTTTGATGGCATAATGAATGACCATCTTAAATCAAAACATATAGCAGGTGCCGTAGTGGCAGTTGTAAAGGATGGAAAAATTGTTTTAAAAAAGGGATATGGCTATTCCGATTATGAGAATAAACATCCAGTCAGCCCTGACTCTTCCCTTTTCAGGATCGGGTCGATCTCAAAAACCTTCACCTGGATTGCGGTAATGCAGCTTGCTGCACAGGGTAAACTCAACCTGGATGAAGATGTGAATGATTACCTCACCGATTTCAAGATTCCTGATGGGAAAGGAGGCCCAATTACACTCAGGAACCTGATGACTCATACACCGGGATTTGAGGACAGGCTGCTTGGAATATTCGGAAGGGATGAAAAATCAATAAGACCATATGGAGAAATCCTGAAAGAACAGCTGCCTGAACGTGTCAGGCCTTCCGGAGTTGAGATGTCTTACTCCAACCACGGAACTGGTATAGCAGCATACATTGTGGAAAATGTTTCTGGACTGAAATGGAATGAGTATGTTGAACAAAATATAATTAAGCCTCTTGGAATGGATCATACCACTTTCAGGCAGCCTCTTCCCGAACATCTGGCCGGGATGGTATCAAAGGGATATAACTATGAAAACGGTTCACTTAAAGAATACGGATTCGAATTTATCCCGCTGGCAGCGGTTGGAGGAGCCAGTTCGACAGCTGATGATATGGCAAAGTACATGATAACCCATCTTCAGCTTGGGAGATACAATGATATTTCAATTCTTGACTCTGCCAGCTTCTCGCGAATTCACGGGACTGAATTCAAAGCTTCTCCTTTTGTCAGCGGGATCGGGTTGGGCATTTATGAACTGGTGAACTGGAATGGTATCCGTACAATCGGACACGGAGGTGATACATTCTGGTTCCATTCAATTATGGCTCTGATCCCTGAAAAAAATCTCGGCCTCTTTGTATCATTCAATACCCAGACAGCCGATTATGCACAGGTGCTTCTATTATTTCTGGACCATTTATCGCCTTTGAAACCAGCAAAACAGGAAATCAAACTGACCAGCGCGAATTCTGAAAAATATACCGGTGAGTATAGGTACAATCGTTACCCCCACAGTGATATGACACGAATTTCATCCATATTGAGCCCACTAAAGGTGAGTTATAACACAACCGGATACCTTATTGCCAGGGGGATTGATAGCCAGAAATGGTTCATAGTGAATGACTCTACCTTTATTAATGAGAGCGGAGATGAATACTTTGCATTCGGAGAACTGCAAAATGGAAAATTCACAAAAATATTCCCCGGCAATCTGGCAGTTATGCCGATGGAAAGGTTACCTTTCATTGATTCGGGGAGTCTACATATCCTTGTGCTGGCTATATGGATGTTGGTTTTTCTTTTAACATTCATTCACTGGCCTATAGTATATCTTATCAGAAGAAAATATTCTTTAAATCCGGGTGAACAACAGACCCTGCCCGCATGTAATAAATGGATCGGTTGGATTACTTCTGTTCTGGTTCTTCTATTTATCATTGGCCTGATGACATCATTAAGTAAACCCTGGGAATTAGCCTATGGAGTATCGCCGGTTCTGAAAGCTGTGCTCGTTATTCCTTTGATTTTATGCCTGTTATTACCGGTATTAATATTTATGTTATTTAAACTGACAATCAGAAAGGGATTCAGACTTTCCGGGAAAATTCATTTTTATGTATTGATAATTTCATTGTTGCTTTTTCTCTGGCAGCTTAATCACTGGAACATGCTGGGATTTAAATACTGAAAGCCTCCGCGTATTGCTCATCGATTTATGTTAAGCATAATGAAGTTTCAATGTTCCGCGCAATCGAGAACGGATGTTCAATGCTCAGAACAACTCTTTCCTCCCCATCACCAGAAATCAAATACTTTATCGGCCTTTCCGGAATTCTTAATACAACGAACCGAAAACCCGTTTTTCTTTTCTACCGGATAAAGAGCCAGATCTCCCCTGGTAGAATATAATGCACCGCACCAACTTGTAACATCATCATCATCAACATTAGTCCAGAAGTAGGTTGTAGTACCAATATATTCAATGGCCCTGTCACCGCTGCGACCACTTGGGAGGGCGGTAAAACCGCTTGAATTTGTGGCTCCGGTATTTGGACTTTTCCATGAAGATGTTCCTTCCTGTTTCAATTTACCTCCTGCCTCCTCATCACCTCCAAGACCGTTGGATAAAGACCACCAGTCCTGCATGGATGGCAGGCGCCACCCATCAGGCAGGCTTTGGTAGCCGCTTCCCAGGTGTATAG
>CAZCQC010000056.1:0-6358 GCA_964500155.1 uncultured Rikenellaceae bacterium
CGATCATACCGATATAAGCTGCATCGGAGCCTATACACGCCTTTAGTGCCTTACCATCATCCCTGTGTCCGCGGGTTACAATTACAAAATATGCATCCTCCCCCTTTTTAATCTTATCAATTGAATCGCCAATATCGTCAGCAACAATATGATTTGCCGAAGGTATATTGACAGTATTGGAAAATTCGGGACGGTCATCAATAACTGTAACATCGAAATCAAGCATGCTTCCTATCTTTGAAAGAGCCTTTCCTATATGTCCGGCACCAGCTATAATAAGACGCGGTGAAGGAATAACAGGTTCAAGAAGAAGTATATGTGAAGGTTTTGCTTCATCCTGCCGGATCTTTAATTCCCGAAGATCATAAGAATCAATTCCTGTAATAAGACCCTTTATTTCCGGTTCAATAAGAGGTTTCAATTCTCCCGGAATAAGTCTCCTGTCTACATCAGTTGCCCAGTATCTGTTTATCAGTATCTTTTCGTTCCCAGCTTCACTGACAAGTGTAATTAATACCCCGGGGATTCTTTCACCGTTGGATTTTCGAAGCGTTTCAAATACATGTTTATGTCTGACCAGATCAGGATCGACCAGAATGGTGATCTGGCCTCCGCACAATGCATCTTCCCCGTCTGATACTGTCGTATCAAGTCTGAAAGTTTTATGAACCGGATCTTTATTTTCAAGAGATTCGATCGCAATCTCTTGTACCCTGCCTTCCAGAACACCCCCGCCTATTGTACCGGCAACAAGTCCTGACTTATTGAATAGGGCAGAACTTCCAGGTTTCTGGGGAGTTGAGCCTTCTGTTCTTATAACAGTAGCAAGTACCAGACCCGAAATATCCGATGTATCAACAGGGATTTGCAGGTAGATATTTTTCATCACTTCTAAAATAGGTTGATTAAAACAAATATATTTATTTTATGATAATTAACATATTGGTCGCTAAGCATATTTAAAGAATCCTTGATGTACCTTAGTGAAAACCTTAGCATCCTTTGTGGTAAATAATAAATCGTTGAACCACAAATGATCACAAAGGTTAACACAAAGTTATACAAAGGATACAAAACTGGAAAACAACTTTTTTATACGACCCAAGGAATACAATTACAGAAATAAACCTCCGCTATGAAAAACTACATCCATTTGACAAGAGTAATTATTTTAGCAATTTTAGTTTTATCTTCCTGCAGATCAGGGGAAAACAAATCAGCTATCGGAAGTACCGATTTCTTCTGGCTTGAAGAGATGACAATTAAGGATCTTCAGCAAGGTTATATGGATGGCAGATATACCGTATCAGATGTGGTGGCAGCCTATCTCAGCAGGATAGATGAGATTGACAGGAACGGTCCGGCACTGAATTCAATAATTATAGTCAATCCCGATGCCATGCAGATCGCTGAAGAGCTGGACAGGGAAAAAGCTGAAGGAAAGATTAGAGGACCGCTTTTCGGTGTTCCAATTGTTCTGAAAGACAACATCGACACCCACGACAAAATGCCTACCACAGCAGGTGCCACTATTCTGAGAAACTCATTCCCAAAGGCCGACAGTCCCGTTGCACGAAAGCTTCGGGAGGCGGGCGCCGTGATACTTGCTAAATCAAATCTCAGTGAATGGGCAAATTTCCGCGGTAACGCATCAACAAGCGGATGGAGCGGAGTCGGAGGCCAGACAAAAAATCCTTATGTCCTCGACCGAAATCCATGCGGCTCCAGCTCTGGTTCAGGGGTTGCAGTTTCTGCTAACCTGTGCATGCTTGCAGTAGGAACTGAGACAAACGGATCAATAGTATGTCCATCAAACAATAACGGGATAGTAGGGATAAAACCAACAGTAGGACTTCTTAGCAGGACAGGCATAATCCCGATTTCATACACACAGGACACACCCGGCCCAATGGCCCGTACAGTGGAAGATGCCGCGATCTGCCTGGGTGCGATGACCGGCATCGATCACCAGGATCCAAAAACAATTGAGTCTGATGGAAAATCGCTGACAGATTATTCACCAAGCCTTATTAAGGACGGGCTTAGGGGTAAGCGTATCGGAGTAATAAAGAATTCAGGCGGTTTTTCTGCAAGGGTGGATGATCTCATGAAACAGGCAGTTTCAGATATAATAGCCCAGGGAGCAATAGTTACCGAAGTTGAAGCGCCCGGAGGTTCCGGTTATGAAAATGCCTCATTCGAGGTTATGCTTTACGAATTCAAGGACGGGCTTAACAAATACTTTAACGGACTAGGAAATAATGCACCGGTTAAAAATATCAGCGACCTTATCGAATTTAACAAATCGGATGAAATAGAGCTCAGGTATTTTGATCAGGCAATCCTCGAACAGGCCGATAAAAAAGGTGATCTCTCCAGCCCTGACTATAGAAAGTCGCTCGAAAAAATGCAGAAGGCCACCCGGAAAAACGGTATTGACAGCCTGATGAATTTAAATAAGCTTGATGCTCTTATTGCACCTACGGGATCACCTGCATGGAAAACGGATCTTTTGCTTGGGGATCATTATATCGGTGGCAGTTCATCACTTGCAGCTATCTCGGGTTACCCGGCAATCAGCGTTCCATTAGGATTTGTTGAAAACCTGCCTGTGGGAATTACATTTTTCGGAAGAGCATGGAGCGAACCCGTGCTTATCGAAATCGCATATAGCTATGAACAGGCCACAAAACACAGAAAGGCACCGAAATACATTGTAACTGACTAATAATACTATCCCCTCCTTTCAAAGGAGGGGTGGACTCCGTCAGATGACGGAGGACGGGGTGGTAAATTTGATTTCCGCTACACCTTTTTGTCGTCTTCTTTGGATTCAGCCTTCATCTTATCAGGCTCATCCTCAACCTTTGATGCTTTCTTGAAATCCTTTAATCCCTGACCGATACCTTTCATAAGTTCAGGAATTTTTCTTCCACCAAAAAGAAGAACAACCACAAGGAGAATAAGTATTATTTCAGTAGCTCCGAAATTTCCCATCTTTTCAAGTATTAAATATTTGATAAAGATAACTTATCTCATCCATATCTTCAAATTAAATGAAGGATCGTCATTAATCTGGATTCTAAAGGACTTCAATCCTTTATTTTTCGGCCTCACCCCGTAAATCACCCTCTCCCGGGAAAGAGGGGGACTTAAATAACTGTATTTCAAGCCACTCCATCCAGGGGGAGGGGTTGGGGAGAGGTCGATATCCCCAGGTAGGGGAGCTATATTAACAGGCACTCCGGGCACTACCAACTATATCTGCAAAATACCCCACGCCAGAAGAATAAGCAACCCTACTATTACCCAACTCAGCAAAAATCCAACAAGGTCTTCTCTGTAGCGTTTTAAGAAATGAGACCGGCGATCTTTCTTTCTGTACCCGGGTATGTCAAGAAGTAAAAGATCATGGCCGGTCAGTTCAGCCAGCGGTTTCTTACCATTGGGTCCCGGTTCTTTTGCATCCGATCTCCTTCTCATATTGTCAAAAAAAGCTTCAATCTTCTCATTCTTTTCCGGCTTTGTAAGAACACTTACAAGCCAGAAAATGAAAAATCCCGATAGCATTGCAATTCCGAATGGTCCCGGTTTCCATTTGTAAACCAGCATCAGATCACCTACTTCTATAAAATTAACGATGTAATAGACCGATAATGAAACTATTACAGCAGCAGCAGCCCCGTAACGGTTTGCTCTTTTCCAGATAATGCCCCCGAGAAAGATGATCCCCATAAATGCTGCCAGTGTTTCGGTAAATAAAAAACCATTGAGGACATTTTTTATACTTAAGGCAAAAAGGACTGCAAGAACAGATAATCCAAGACCTGAATAGCGACCCATCCAGAGAATCTTTCTGTCGCCGGCTTCAGGATTTATGTACTTTTTATAGAAGTTTTTAGTAAAGAGTGCTCCTGTGTTGACCATGAAATTAGAGCATGCCGACATATTTGCAGCGACTATTGCAGAAAGCATCAGTCCAACCAGTCCCGGGACAAGCAGTTTGTTGCACGCATATCCGAATGCCATCTCGGGATCGGGAAGCGTTGCTTTGTTCTTTATTACGAGAGCAGCTACCACAAGTCCTGTCAGTGCCCACCCGATCGTAACCAGTCTTTTCACCATCGACCCGAATGTCTGCCCAATTCGCCCGGCCCTCTCTGTATTTCCCGTTGCGCACATCGATATCATATGAGGCTGGGCAGTTATACCCACAATCCCGTTAACCGCAAGCATGGCGATCGTGAATCCGTCTATTCCGCTTGCACTGTTAAAAAGATCAAAGAAATGATCGGGAAGTACTGACTTCATATAGCCAAATCCACCTATCTCCCTTAATCCCAATGGTATAAGCATAATCGAAAGTGTGATGATCAGGAATGACTGGATAAAATCAGTGTAAGCTGCTGCAATTAGTCCGCCGACAAAACTGTATATAATAAAAGCAACCGTCATGCCCAGAACCACCATATTGGGAGATACAAGATTCCCTGTGGCTACAGAGATGACCTTTGCCGCACCCTGAAGCATGACTCCCATGTTAAACACGAAAAATGCTATGGCAAAGACTGAGTAAACCATCCCCATTGTAACGCCATATCTGTCCTCAATTATTTCACCCACTGTAGTACGCTCACTTCGTCTGTAAAATGGCGCAATCAGCCAGTAAAAAGGTGTTATAAGCATATTCTTCCACTGATACCAGATTGTGGCAAATCCATTAATGAATGTTGCACCAGTCTGGGCCACAGGCATTTCAGCATGAGTCCCCACACCAAATGCCTGCCCTATCATAATGTACCATTTGAATTTCCTTCCACCTCTGAAATAACTGTCACTAGTTTTTATCTTCCTTGAGATCCAAATCCCAAAGCTTGTTATCGAAACAAAATATCCGATAAGTACTATGTAGTCAAGTGTTGTCATAAGGCATGAGGTGTAGGGTGTGAGGTTTGGGGTAGTACCATTCTCCCTTTTACGATTACTTGCTTAATTATTGGTGCGATTCCATTCATCTCAAACAGTATCAGATCAGCCCTTTTTCCCGTGGTCAGAGATCCTCTGTCGGACAGACTGTAAATCCGGGCAATATTGCCTGATGCCATATTTACAGCTTCGCCCAATGTGCAACCGGTAAACTTCATTGCATTTCCAACCCCGGTCCTCAGCGGCATTGAAGCTCCGGCCAGACAATTCAGAACCGGATTTTCAATAAGTCCTTCGTTGGTAAGAACTACTTCACTACCCAGGAAAATATACCTGCCGGGAGTCATTCCAATAAGGTGGGTCACATCTGAAGTAAGTATAATATTATGAGGTCCTTTCACCTTGTAAAAAACCTGAACCTCCTCGGGAAGCAGATGGTGACCATCGGCAATTATTGATGGTGTAAGCAGATCATTTGCAAGCTGTGGCCATAAAGGATTTCGGTGCCTGTCGATAAGGTTGGCACACCCGTTGCCGAGATGTGTTGAAAGCCTTGCCCCGTGAGCAACAGCCCTGTTTATCTGTTCAGCTGTGGCATTTGAATGTCCGATTGCAACAACAATGTTATGCCGTACACACTTATCTATGAACTGAATGCAACCTGCAAGCTCAGGACTTAAAGTCACAAGCCTGATATTTCCGTCGGCAGCCTCCTGGTACTGTTCGAATTCATGCCATGAAGGTTTCCTGATGAATGCAACAGGATGGCATCCGTAAAATCCTTCTTCAGAAGAAATATAAGGGCCCTCAAGATGAAATCCGGCAACAGAATATCGTACAACTTCATCTTTCATAGCTTTACTTAGATTCCTGAAGCATTTCAAAAGATTTCCATGGCTGCCTGTAATAATTGTCGGCAGAAAACTGGTAACACCATCCCTGTTAATTGTTTCGACAGCCTTCCTTATTTTCAGCGTGGTCAGACCGGTATCCGAAAAATCAATACCCTTATACCCGTTTATCTGGTTGTCGATAAGTCCGGGAGCTATATAAAGATTAGAGCATTTTTCTGATTCCGGCATTTCAGTTATACTGCCTATGAGACCATTTCTGATCTCCAGCCTGACAGGCTTTCCGGTTTCATAATGAATTGCTTCTATTTGTAAAGATTCGTTCATTTTTTAATCTTAATTACCCTTTACCCCCTACCCAGCCTTCCCCCAAAGGGGAAGGAGTTGAACCTCCCGCTTTGCGGGATAAGAAAGGGGGTTAAAAATAAAAGGTTGTTTTTAAAAAGTGAAAACCCCCGATGCCGAATTCCTGTCAAGGAACAGATGCCAGTCGGGATGCTGTTTAAGCATTGTGGCAGGCACCTTGTTTGTCAGCATACTCGTCAATGTTTTTTTAACTGCATCAGCCTTGACAATGTGAG
>CAZCQC010000057.1:0-11740 GCA_964500155.1 uncultured Rikenellaceae bacterium
ACATATGATTTATTATATTGAGTCTTCCCCTGAGGATCAACTTCAACCAAAGCATTATTCCTACGAATATCAGAAACCTGGAGATGCTGTTCCTCAAAAGTACCCTCAGCTTTTCGATATTGAATCAAAAAGACATATTAATGTGGATGATACCCAGATTTCTAATCAGTATTCTGTCAATGATATTAAGTGGAGTAAAGACAGTCGTTACGTTACCTTTGAATATAACAGGCGCGGCCACCAGGTTTACAAAGTGATTAAAGTTAATGCAGAAACAGGTGGTTCGAATGCAATTATCACCGAATTATCATCCACCTTTTTTGATTATAGCGGGAAAAAGTTCAGATTCGATGCTGAGGAATCAAATGAAATAATCTGGGCATCTGAGAGAGATGGATGGAATCATCTTTATTTGTATGATTCCGGCAAAGGAGTTATAAAAAATCAAATAACTTCAGGAGAATGGGTTGTAAGGGAAGTGGCTTATGTTGATGAAAAGAGCAGGCAGATCGTTTTTCAGGCGAGCGGAAAGGAGGGAGGGGATCCCTACTTCACATATTATTACCGGATTAATTTTGACGGGACAGGGATGATCCGTCTTACTGAAGGTGAAGGAAATCATGAGGCTGGTTTTTCACCCGATCACAAATATTTTGTTGATACGTGGTCTACAGTTAATACTCCACCGGTTTCTGTTCTTCGGAAAACAGATGACGGATCACAATTAATGGTTATTGAAAAAGCTGATATATCCAGGTTGCTTGAAACCGGTATCAGACTTCCTGAGGTATTTGTAGCAAAGGGAAGAGACGGAGAAACAGATATATGGGGAATAATAATAAAGCCGTCAGATTTTGACCCTTCAAAGAAATATCCTGTAATAGAGGATATTTATGCAGGACCTCACAGCAGTTTTGTTCCCAAGAGCTTCAGAGGATCTGCCACAGTTATGCATCAACTTGCCGAGCTTGGTTTCATTGTTGTTAAAATAGATGGCATGGGAACTTCAAACAGGTCAAAGGCATTCCATGACGTTTGCTGGAAAAACATTAAAGATGCCGGATTTGAAGATCGAATCCTTTGGATGAAGGCTGCAGGAGTGAAATATCCATATATGGACCTTGAAAAAGTTGGCGTTTATGGAACTTCCGCCGGAGGACAGAATGCTGCAGGGGCTGTACTTTTCCATCCCGAATTCTATAAAGTTGCAGTAGCGTCATGCGGCTGTCACGATAACAGGATGGACAAGATGTGGTGGAACGAACAGTGGATGGGCTGGCCCGTTGGTGAAGAGTATGCACAATCGTCGAATGTAGATAATGCCTGGAGACTTAAAGGCAAACTTCTTCTTATTAACGGGGAGATGGATAACAATGTAGATCCCACCTCTACTATGCAGGTTGTCAATGCATTAATAAAGGCACAAAAGGAATTTGAATATGTCTTTATTCCAGGAGCAAAACATACAAGCGGCGGTGTTTACGGTGAAAGGAAACGTCGGGATTTCTTTGTTAAAAATCTTCTTGGGGTTGAGGCACCTGACTGGAATATGATCGAAAAATGATTTTTTTTATGATATTTGCGCCCTGATAATCTAAAGTGTACAGTAACAGAAATACAATTTTCTGGGCTATAATAGCATGTCTGTTATGGTCAACAGCTTATGCCGGAATTAAACTCGGCCTTCAATATGACACCCCACTGCATTTTGCAGGTATAAGGTTTATTATTTCGGCATTAATGATCCTTCCTTTTACGATTAGGCCATCGGCCTATATTAAAATGATAAAGGAAAACTGGAAAGTCGTTATTTCGGTAATGGTTCTTCAGACACTTATAAATTATTCCCTCTTCTATTTTGGTCTGGATCTTGTTCCCGGTGCCCTGGGTGCTGTCATTGTGGGATCTCAGCCGCTTGTAACAGCTGTTGTTGCTGCAATGATGCACGAGGGTGAGAAGCTGACAAAAAACAAGATCGTTACAATAGTTTTTGGCATTTCGGGAGTAATACTCATCAGTGCCGGAAGGCAGGCATTCAGATTAGGAACAGCAATGGAATTCCTTGGCGTGATACTAATACTCGGAGCTAATATCGCCACCGCTACAAGTAATGTTATTATTTCTCTTAAAACCAAAGGAATCAATCCGTTGGTTATCAGTTCCTTTTCACTGGGAATAGGCGGACTGATCCTGTATCTCGTTTCATTTCCCATTGAAGGGAATGCGCAAATTCACAGGCCGATGGTTTATTGGCTCGATCTCCTCTGGTTAAGTTTTATGTCAGCATTCGCATTTTCGTTATGGTATAAACTTCTCCAGAGACCAGGAGTCAAAGTATCGGAGCTGAACCTGTGGAAATTCATCATTCCGGTTGTTGGAGCAGTTTTAAGCTGGCTGCTTGTACCCGGTGAGAATCCTGAATGGCTGACAATATGTGGAATGATAATAATAACTGTCTCGCTTATCCTGTTCTTTATAAACATCAGGAAAGCAAGCCTCAAATCAGATTCAGCCAAATGAAGCGAAAACTTTCATCCCTGCTGGTTTATTCAATTTTCTGGTTACTTTTTTTCTTTTGTGCCAGGATGTTTTTTCTCATTGTTCATCATAAGGAGGCGACCGGACTTGGATTTCAGGTACTGGCAGGCACATTCTTCCACGGGATCAAGCTCGATATTTCAGCAACTGCTTATATCATGGCAATTCCCATGCTTATTCTTATCCCGGGAATATGGTTAAAAGGAGAGTGGTTCAGGCATTTTGTCAGGTACTACACATGGATCATCCTTTTAATATCTTCGCTTATAATTGCCGGAGATTCTACATTATATTCCTACTGGGGTTTCCGAATGGATTACACACCCCTGCTTTATCTCATTACACCAAAGGATGCTGCGGCCTCAATAACCACAGGCCAGATAATTGTATTCTGTGTTACTGTTATTTTATTAACAATGGTTTTCGGATTATTGTATAATAGATTAATTGACAGAAGGTTCTCGGAAAGTAAGATTACAAGGTACAAATTACCTGTCAGCCTCATTTTTATAATACTGTTTTGCTCTCTTATAATTCCACTCAGGGGAGGATTTGGACTTGCACCGATTAATGCCGGCACTGTTTATTTCAGCGACAACATGTTTGCAAATCATTCTGCAATTAACGTAGTATGGAATGTAGGAGGTTCTTATTTCAACAGGAAGCCTTCGGTGAATCCGTATTCGTATGGAGATTTAAACAGATCTGTTGCATTAAGAGATTCCCTGACTGTAAAATCTGATACTTCCTTGAGAATCATTAGCCCTGCAAAGCCAAATATAATGTTGATTATTCTTGAAAGTTTTGGCAACTTGCTTGTAGGTCCCCTGGGTGGAGATACAACAACTACTCCGAATATTAACAGGCTTTGCCGTGAGGGTCTTTTATTTACGGACTTTTATGCTTCAGGCAACCGCACCGACAAAGCATTGCCTGCAATCCTGGCTGGCTACCCGGCTCAGCCCGCAGTATCTGTTATTAAAGATCCAAAGAAAACCCAGTCGATGACGAGCCTCGTAAAAATATTAAATGGTTCAGGTTATACAAGTTCTTTCTGGTATGGAGGAGACATAAACTTTGCCAATTTCAACTCTTTTTTAATCAGTTCAGGGTTCAGCCAGATAATAACGATGGATAACTTTGATCCTTCAGATTACAATTCAAAATGGGGTGTACACGATCATGTGCTTTTTAAGGCGATGCAGGATTCAATGGAAAAGATCAGGGAGCCATTCTTCAGGGTGGTACTCACACTTTCAAGCCATGAGCCATTTGACGTGCCTATGCAACCGGTTTTCGATGGAAAAGACGACCTCTCCAAATTCAGGAATTCAGTGTATTATACCGATAGAACAATAGGAAATTTCATTGCCTGGGCAAAGACAACCGACTGGTGGAAAAACACATTGGTGATTCTTGTTGCAGATCATTGCCGCCGCAATTCAGTTGATGATTTGGTTTATTCCCAGAATATTTTCAGGATCCCGATGATTTGGATTGGCGGCGCACTTGAATCAGGTGGAAAAAGAATAGAAAAGCTTGGTACACAGGTCGATATTCCAGTTACATTGTTGAATCAGCTGGAGCTTCCGGGGGAATTCCCTTTCGGGAAGGATCTTTTGTCAGACAAATCGAATTCTTTTGCCTTTTATGTCTTCAATGAAGGGTTTGCATTTATTACCGACAGTTCCGCAGTAATTTATGATCATAAGCTTGGAGCTCCTGTACTAAAAACAGGTCCCGGTGCGGATACCAATGAAACCCTTGGCAAGGCTTTTCTGCAGGTTTTATATGATGATTACATGAAAAGGTAATTGATTCCCCGGCTCTGTTAACAAGCAAATGACTTATAGCTTTTCAAGCTCAATCTCTTCATCATCCCTCACTTCAACCATCTTACCGTTTTCAAATTTGATGGTCCTTGCACTGAATTTTTTAACAATAGTATAATTATGGGTAGCTACAATGACAGCTCTTCCTGTGCTGCTTATATCCTTAAGCAATCTGATAATGCCTTCAGATGTTTCGGGATCGAGATTACCGGTAGGTTCGTCGGCCAGGATTATTTCCGGATCGTTAAGAAGGGCGCGTCCGATAACAACACGCTGTTGTTCTCCGCCCGAGAGCTGATGAGGCATCTTGTACCCTTTAAGATTGAGCCCGACCTTTTCCAGCACCTCACTGATACGCTTTTCAATCTCCGCACTGCCCTTCCATCCTGTTGCCCTGAGAACAAACTCAAGGTTATCATTTACGGATCTGTCAATCAGAAGTTGAAAATCCTGAAATACTATACCGATTTTCCTGCGCAGATAGGGAATCTCCCTGGTCTTTATCTCTGAAAGGTCGAATCCTGCAACGAATCCAGTTCCTTCCTTAAGAGGAAGCTGGACATTCAGAGTTTTGATCAGGCTGCTTTTCCCGCTTCCGACCTTGCCTACTAGATATACAAATTCGCCTTTACTGACACTTAAGTTGATGTCAGTCAGAACCAGATGATCCTGCTGCCAGATCTTACAGCCGGTAAGTTCTATTATCCTGTCGGATGATATGGGTTCCTGCATTTCTTGTCAGTTAGCGATGCAAAGTATAAAAAGAATTGATAAATAACATTTATATGTTAATAAAATCAATAATAAAGGCCTGAAGCCCCCGTTTTATAATTGTATTTTTACAGGTGCTGAAAAGAATCGGTTTTTGTTTTATATGGCTTATTAGCAATTTGTTATTGAATTGGGAAAAATCCTGATGCAAAATACATTGTATAGATTATAAGCCAAAAAATATAAGTTATGAACAGTAAGAAAGCATTATTGATTTTCAATTTCCTTTTTATCCTAATCATTCAGGTCATGTCGCAGGCTTCATTTTCGGGCAATGATCTCGGCTCGGATTTCAACAGGGCAATGGACCTGTATAATAAGGAAAAATATGCAGCGGCAATAAGACTTTTCGATACTTACCTGAAGAATGAAAAGGATAATAGCGGGATCCATCTTGCCGAGGCTGAATATTTAGCTGCTTTATCTGCCCTGAAACTGTTCAATCCTGATTCTGAGTACAGGATGATAATTTACATGGCAACACATCCTGAGAGTCCGAAGATAAATGAAGCAAGGATCTCCCTCGGAGATTATTTTTACCAGAACAAAAGTTACAGGAAGGCCTGTTCATATTATGAGGTCGTTAACAGATATGAACTGGAGAATGATAAGCTGCCGGAATACTTTTTCAGATATGGGTACTCTTTATATGTGAAGGGAGATAAAGCCAAAGCGCTTTTGATGTTTTCAGAAATAAAGGATATTGACACGGAATATACCGCTCCGGCAATCTATTATTTCTCGCATATTGCCTATGAACAGAAAATGTATCAGACTGCATTGGAGGGATTCATGAAGCTTAGAGGTGATGAGACTTTTGGTGCCATTGTTCCCTTTTACATAGCCCAGATCCTTTACCTGAACAAGGATTACGACGGTATCCTTGAAATCTCCCCGGATCTTATTAAATCTGCCCCCAGGGAGAGGGCAATTGAAATGTACAGGTTTATTGGCGATGCTTACTATAACAAGGGTAATTACCAGGAAGCGCTTACATATCTTGAGCAATATTCTGCCGGAGCAAAGTCAAGCGAGAGAGAAGATAAATACCAGCTTGGCTTCTGTTATTACAGGACAGGCAATATAGATCAGGCAATAAAAACACTCCTTACTGCAGGGGCAAAATCCGACCTCCTGAGCCAGAACATCTGGTTCGTTCTAGGTGACTGCTATCTGCAGAAAGGTGATAAGAAAAGGGCCCAGTTTGCTTTCGGCCAGGCTTCGAGGATGGAGTTTGATAAAAAACTGAAGGAGGAATCACTTTTTAGTTTTGCAAAACTGACCTACGAAACCTCTTCTTCTCCTTTTGGTGAAGCTATTGCAGCATTCCAGGAGTATATTGACCTCTATCCGGGTTCTGATAAAATAGAGGAAGCATATAATTATCTTGTTGCGACATTTACTGAAATAAGGAATTATAAAGCAGCTCTGACTGCCCTCGATAAAATACGAAACAAAGACAGCAGACTTGAAGCGGCTTACCAGAGGGTGGCTTTTTTCAGGGGTCTGGAGATGTTTAAAAACATGGAGGTCGAACAATCAATCGGTATGTTCGATAAATCACTTAAATATGAGAAGTATAGCAGGGAGCTCAGATCAAGAGCAGTGTACTGGAAGGCAGAAGCTGAGTACAGGATCGGACAATATGAACTGGCCGGAAATGATTATGAATTGTTCATGGGAATTCCAGGAGCAATGTCCCTTTCTGAGTCTGAACTCATAA
This sequence comes from uncultured Rikenellaceae bacterium, assembly GCA_964500155.1. Taxonomy (GTDB): domain Bacteria; phylum Bacteroidota; class Bacteroidia; order Bacteroidales; family VadinHA17; genus LD21. Next base: position 6,865 of record CAZCQC010000057.1, read on the forward strand.
GGTATAATCTTGGTTACGTGAATTTCAACATGAAGGATTACAATAGTGCTCTCACTCAATTCAGGGCATTTGAATCAGCCTATAAAGGCTCCAAACAGGATATACAAATTGATGCAAAACTCCGGATAGCAGACTGCAATTTTATCACAACAAATTATCAGCAGGCTGTAAGTTATTACGACAAGGTTATTGACTATGGGAAAGCTGATGCAGATTATGCTCTTTATCAGAAAGGTTTTTGCCTCGGACTTACAAACAACCAGAAGGGGAAAACGGATATACTGACTTTACTTACAAATAAGTATCCGTCATCTTCATATGTCCCTAATGCAATTTATGAAAGAGGCAGAGCCTACCTGGTCATGGAGGACTTCAGACGGGGTGAGGCTGATTTTGTAAACATAATTGCAAATTACCAGTCAAGTCCCTTTGTTCCAAGAGCTATTGTCCAGCTCGGATTGTTATACTACAACCAGGGGGAGAATGATAAATCAGTCGCCCAGTTCAAGAAAGTTATTGGAAACTACCAGTCCACACCTGAGGCACGGTACGCTTTGACGGGCTTAAAGAATGCCTATGTTGAAATGAATGATGTGGAGAGCTATTTTGCCTATGTAAAAACACTTGGATATGGCGATGTTAACATTGCTGAAAAAGATTCCCTGCTTTATATTTCAGGCGAAAATCTATATATCTCCGGAAAATGCGACAGGGCTTCAGAAGTGTTCAGAAATTACCTTCGTGAATTTCAGTATGGTAGCTTCAGACTCAATGCACAGTTTTATCTTGCGGAATGTCTGAACTCATCAGGAAAAAAGGATGAAGCTCTTGGACTCTACAGGGAGGTAATAAAATTCCCGAATAATCAGTTTATGGAACAGACTCTTATTACAGCCTCATCAATACTCTATGACAATGAGGATTATTCAGGTGCATTTGATTATTTTGAAAGGCTTGAGAAAGTCACGGCATCTTCCGAAAGTAAACTGATTGCCCTTGGAGGCCAGTTGAGATCAGCCTATCAGGAAGGTGATGCCCGGAAAAGCATAATAGCTGCTGACCGGATCAAAAATTCAACAAATATGCCTGAAGAACTGACCCGTGAGGCAATATTTGTAAGTGCCAAAGCACATTACAGCCTTAACGAGTTTGATGAAGCGCTCAGGGATTTCCGAAGGACAGCTACCGAAGTGGTCAGCATCGAAGGAGCTGAATCAAAATTCAGGGTTGCTGAAATCCTCTTTAAAAAAGGCAGTATCGATGAGTCAGAAAAAATCGTTAATCAATTTATTGAACAGAATTCCCCTCACCAGTTCTGGATGGCAAAAATGTTTCTCCTGCTAGCGGACATAAGCATTAATAAAGGAGACACATTGCAGGCAAGAGCGACACTTCAGAGCCTCAGAGAGTATTACACAATCGATAATGATGGGATTCTTGATGAGGTTAAAACGAAACTGGCTTCCCTTGATGCAGTGAATTGATAAGAGTTAAAAAATTGAAATTGAGCTGATATGATAAAAAGAAACATTATCATTTTTTTACTGATAACTGCCTTTTTCCTGCCTGTGAAGTCTCAGGTAAATAAGCAAGAATCAGATCTGAAAAGGGAAGTTACACTATACAATCCCTACAAACCTTCGCTTGCCGATGCAAGAAAGAAAAGTTTTCTGCCTGAAATCAACGATACTGCCAGGGTTTATCCGGTTTTTGAATATGAGGTAAAATCAAAACCATTTAGCCCGACATATACCATAAGCACTATCAAATCGGCATCCCTGCTTTCTGATCCCCTTCCCAAATTATATAAAAGCTTTGTTAAAATCGGTATAGGAAATAATAATACTCCTTTGGCAGAACTCAGTATTACTAATCACCGTTCAAAAAAAGGTGCTGTAGGATTCTATGCCAAACACTATTCTTCGAATGGCAAGGTGCCCCTTGAAAATAAGCAGAAGGCTTTTGCGGGCTTTATGGATAACGACGCTTCCCTGTTCGGAAAGAAATTCTTCGACAGGAGTTATATCGATCTTTCAGCAAATTTTTTGCAGAGAGTAAGATATGCATATGGTTATAATACTGAAGTGCCTTTCGAATTCAATAAAAAGGACATAAAACTCAATTATTATGATGTAGGAGGAAGACTCTCCCTTGCATCTCTTAATCTTGACTCAGCTGACCTTTCTTATGATTTAGGATTATCCTATGATTTCTTCAACAATTCAAGCGGAGGAAATATGAATCATGTGGGTTTTAACGGAAAAATGTCAGGACTTTATCAGGGGTTTTATGTCGGGTCAGCACTTAACATTGATCATTACAAGCTTTCAGAGTCTATTGATCTCAAGCCAAAATATATTCTTTCACTGAACCCATTTATAAGAAAAAGCAGTGATCAGTGGAATTTCAATCTGGGTGTAAGCCTTTCGGTTGAGAAGAACCTTGAAGATAATGCAAAGGTTTATTTCCATCCCGACCTTGCCTTTGGTTTCAGTATTGTCCCGGAATATATGAGATTCTTTGCCGGATTGGGAGGGAAGCTAGAAAATAATGAACCCCTGAATATTATTTCCCAAAATCCATACATGGTGCCGGATGGTTCTCTATTCAGGGTTCCAAATACAAATCATGCACTGATAATTTCTGCAGGATTAAAGGGAAACAACGGACTTGGCGGGAACTACCTCGCATCTGTCTCCTATTCTTTGGTAAATGATCTTCTTCTGTTTTCAAATATTGTTTACCCCGATACAGCAGGATCAATTGAAAGGGGTAATTACTTTGTAATTACACCTGATGATGCTGAAGTACTTAATTTTCACGGTGAATTAAGCGGTAATTTCACAAAACGACTTTCGTTCAACACATCAGTAAATTATTATCAGTATACACTCTCCGCTAATGAATACGCCTGGAATAAGCCTAACTGGGACAGTAAACTGGGACTCTATTATAATCTCCGGAACAAGATTATTGCCGGGACTGAATTGACTGCTCTTGGAAAAAGAAAGCTTATGGTAAGTCAGAGTCCGACCGGATGGATGACACTCGAACCTTCCGTGATCGAAAAACCTGTTCATGTAAACCTCGGATTCAGTGCGGAATACCGCTATACGAAAATCCTTTCGTTCTGGTTTAAGGTTAATAATATCTCCTGGAACCGCTATTACGAATGGGCTTATTACCCTTCTCAAATGTTCAATTTCATGCTCGGATTCAGTTACAGCTTGTAATTGGTCCGGGGTCCGGGGTATGTGGAAACCCCTTATTAGCGGATTTTTTTGACTGCAAAACCGCACGAGTGCATGACTGCATGACAATTTATAAATGTTAATTTCTTTAACAAATTGTGCATTACTTTTAACTTGTTTTAACAAAAAAAGACAGTTAAAAAAAGTATCTTTGTCGGGATTATTAAAATTCATATAATCAATAGTTTATATTGGGGAAACAATTGCTGAAAACGCAATTTTAACTAATAAAAGAATGTTGTTGTAATTTATTTAGCGATGAGTGAAAATGAAAAAAAATTGCAGGATGAAGCTGAATACTCTGCTGAGAGTATCCAGGTGCTGGAAGGTCTTGAAGCCGTGCGGAAAAGACCTGCAATGTACATTGGTGACATTGGTGTAAAAGGACTGCATCATCTGGTATATGAAGTTATAGACAATTCAATTGATGAGGCCCTTGCAGGATTTTGTTCTCATATCGATCTGATTATTCATACTGACGGCTCCTTGACCACGATTGATGATGGACGCGGGATTCCCACAGGATTACATGAAAAGGAACAGAAGTCAGCACTTGAGGTTGTAATGACAGTTCTTCATGCCGGTGGAAAATTCGACAAAGGTTCCTATAAGGTTTCAGGCGGCCTTCACGGGGTTGGTGTTTCATGCGTGAATGCGTTGTCAAGTCACCTCGATGCTATCGTAATGAGGGAGGGCAGGATATTCAAACAGGAATATGAACAGGGTAAGCCAATCACTGAAGTTCAGGTAATCGGTGAAACTGATAAATCAGGGACAACTATCCGATTCAAGCCTGATGGGACAATTTTCCAGACAACCGAGTTTAATTTTGAGATATTATCGTCAAGGCTGAGGGAACTTGCATTCCTTAATAAAGGGATTTTACTTACAATAAAAGACGAAAGAGAACTTGTTGAAAACGGTAACGGTGGTAAGCCACGTTATGAAGAGTTTCGCTCGGATCTGGGTCTTAAGGAATTTGTTGAATACCTCGATTCCAACAGGGAACGGATAATTGAAAAACCCATTCATATATCCTACGATAAAACTGATATACCTGTTGAAATAGCCCTGCAGTATAATAACTCTTTCACGGAAAACGTGCATTCTTATGTGAATAACATAAATACAATTGAAGGTGGTACTCATCTGGCTGGGTTCAGAAGGGGACTGACCCGTACTCTTAAGAAATATGCCGATGATTCTGGAGCAACATCAAAACTGAAATTTGACATTAACGGAGATGATTTCCGTGAAGGTCTTACAGCTATAATATCAGTTAAAGTCCAGGAACCCCAGTTCGAAGGCCAGACAAAAACCAAGCTTGGAAATAATGAAGTGATGGGGGCAGTCGACCAGGCTGTCAGCACAATGCTTACAAATTACCTGGAAGAGAATCCGAAAGATGCAAAAGTTATAGTACAGAAAGTCATTCTTGCCGCAACTGCACGCCATGCGGCACGCAAGGCAAGGGAGCTTGTTCAGCGCAAGAATGTGCTTTCAGGTTCTGGTCTTCCTGGTAAACTTGCTGACTGTGCTGACAGAGATCCCGCACATTGCGAAATTTACCTTGTGGAGGGTGATTCAGCAGGAGGAACAGCAAAACAGGGACGTGACCGTCGTTT
>CAZCQC010000058.1:0-2693 GCA_964500155.1 uncultured Rikenellaceae bacterium
GATAAAGAATTCATAATCTGCTTTCAGCATTTTACTTATGAAAGAGTTTGCCTCAATTACGATGAGATCAAAAAGAATGGTTTTCAGATAAGGCTGAAAAAAAAGATTTTTGCATTTGAAGAGTTCGTTGTTTCTGCCAACAGGTGGGAACAGAACAGGAATGAGGTTCCGAACAAGATTTCAATTGTGACAAGACAGGAGACTCAGCTTCAAAATCCCCAGACTACTGCAGATCTGCTTGGCATTTCCGACGAAATCTTTATCCAGAAGAGCCAGCTTGGCGGTGGCAGTCCCATGATACGGGGATTTGCCACCAACCGTATATTGATTGTGGTGGATGGTGTAAGGATGAATAATGCCATTTACAGGGAAGGTAATATTCAGAATGTAATCTCGCTCGATCCTGCCCTGCTCGAATCGACCGAAATAATATTCGGTCCGGGTGCATCGGTTTACGGAAGTGATGCAATTGGCGGGGTAATGGACTTCCATACAAAAAATGCTTTGTTTTCAACCGGAAAGAAGATTTATGTCAAAGCTGATTCCTATTCCCGGTATTCATCTTCGAACAGTGAAAAAACATTTCATCTCGATTTTAACCTGGGTGGAAAAAGGACAGCATTCTTTTCCGGCATTACCTGGTCAGATTACGGGGATCTTAAAATGGGTTCCATAAAAAATGACAGCTACCTGCGGAAGGAATTCGTTCAGAGGATCAACGGCATTGATTCTGTTTTTCTGAACAGTGATCCACGGATTCAGAAATTTTCGGGATACAGGCAGCTGAATCTCCTTAATAAATTCAGGTACAGGATTTCCGACAATATTGACCTGCTCTATTCCAGTCATTATTCAGGATTATCCGACGTACCCCGTTATGACAGGCTTATCCAGTACAAATCAGGTAAACTACGATATGCTCAATGGTATTATGGCCCACAGATTTGGTCCATGAACAGTCTTCAATTGAATATCTCGGGAAAGAATAAGCTTTTTGATAAGGCAAAACTAATTGGGGCATTTCAGAATTACCGTGAAAGCCGTCACGACAGAACTCTTGAAAATATATTTTTGAATGAACAGTTTGAAAAAGTAGATATATATTCCGTCAACATCGATTTCGATAAGTCCATTAAAAAAGAGGACCAGCTTTTGTTTTACGGATTTGAATTTGTAAGGAACAACATAACTTCTGAAGCACAGACGAAGAATATTCTTACCGGTTCGGCAGTTCAGGCTGGTTCGAGGTATCCAAATGGAAGCAACAGGTATTCAACCTTTTCAGTTTATTCAGGTTACAAGAATAATCTGTCTGGTGCAGTTTCAATAATAACCGGCTTAAGGTATAATTATGCCGGACTATCCTCAACAATTGCTGACAATTCTTTTTATAATTTTCCCTTCACTGCTATTTCAATAAAAAATTCAGCTCTCACCGGATCAGCTGGATTAGTCCTCAGGCTTAAGAATTCTTTACAGCTGAACTTCAATGCTGCAACCGGGTTCAGGGCGCCCAACCTTGATGACGCTGGTAAAATATTTGATTCCGCACCGGGAGTTGTGGTAGTGCCGAATCCGGATCTGAAACCCGAGTACGCATACAATATCGATCTTGGAATATCAAAGAGTTTCGGTGAAATTCTTCATCTTGAAATCACAGGGTTTCATACCTGGCTCACCAACGCAATGATCCGCCATGATTTTCTGTTCGATGGTCAGGCTTTAATAACATACAATAACCAGCTGAGTAAGGTTGAAGCTGTCACAAATGCCGGATCGGCACGTGCTTACGGAGTGCATTTCAGCTTCCAGGCAAAAATGACCGGTCATATTTTAATTAAATCATCCCTGAATATCACTGAAGGGAAAGAAGAGGGTGGTGCACCCTTAAGGCACGCAGCGCCAGTATTCGGAGCCGTTCACCTGCTGGTTGAATATCCAGAGTTCAGGGCCGACCTCTATTCAAATTATAACGGGGCAAGAAGATTCGCCAAAATGCCGCCTTCAGAAATAGAGAAACCATATCTTTATGCAGCAGATAGTAATGGCAACCCCTGGTCTCCCGGATGGTTCACCCTGAATTTCAAGCTTTCCTATACTATTGCTGAAAGATTCATATTAAACGGAGGTATCGAAAACATCCTCGATCACCGTTACAGGCCATATTCATCAGGCATTGCAGCACCCGGAAGAAATTTAATCATTTCGGCAAGGATTATTATTTGATCCCCGGAGTGACTTTGGCACGTATTTTGAAATTACTTTGTTACACAGGCAATCTCAAAATATACTTGATTCTTCAAGGTCAGCCAGGTCAAAAGCCTGGCTTTTATTTTTTATCAGAATGATCTGTATCCGATTATTTCACGGACTTCCCTTACAGTTCTCGATGCACTTTCCCTTGCCTTTTCACCACCCTCCCTGACAACTTTTGCAAGGTATTTGTCATCAGCAAGTATACTATCAATCTTTTCTCTGACCGGAGTAGTGGCCTTTATAATATCTTCTGCAAGTTGCTTTTTAAGATCCCCGTAACGGATTTCACACGAAGCATGCTTTTCTGTGAAATATTTAACAACAGTCGGGTCCGAAACTACATTCATAATTGTAAAGAGATTCCTGACCGGCTCCGACATTGTCTGCCCAGCAACAGTAGGTCCGGCATCTGTCACAGCACTCATCACCTTTTTTCT
>CAZCQC010000059.1:0-3680 GCA_964500155.1 uncultured Rikenellaceae bacterium
TCAATTGGTCTCGTATATTGAGAAATCGATTCTTTAAGGGAGACTGATTCTGTTATTTTTGTCTTTCTGACTATGTAAAACACAAGAGTTGAAAGCAGCAGGATAAAAGCGATAGCGGAAACAATTATAAGTCTCCTTACAGTTCTTGATTTTGCTTTCTGGTGCTTCCTGCTATCCTCGAGGAATTCTTTTAAATCGGTATTAAGATTTAAAAAAGAATCTTTATTGGAAATATAGGTGAGATCATCATTGCTCAGTAATATCTTGCGTTTTAGAAATGACTGATAGCAATTTTCAATAAATTGTCTTACCTCAAGGAGATCTTTTTCGTTTGTTGTGAATTTTTCATAGACTTTCCCTGCCAGAGAATCATGACGAAGTTCATATCTGTCATTTACATCTTTGTCTCTTAATATCCTTAGCCTGATAAAACTACTGATAAGTTCTCTTATTGTTTCAGGTGATATTATCTTTCCGAAGGAACGAAGATTGTCTATTACCTCCAGTTCATCTGCAGGGCGCTTAGTCCCCTTCCCTGAAACAAAAGCTTTAAGGATTGTCATAGCTGTTTCAGGATCCTCCATAAGTGATATCTGTTCGTAAAGAAAGCTTCCAAGGAGATCAGAAACATTGCCTGTTTTTTCAAGGAGGGGAATATTGAATGATAGCTGTTCTACTTTTATATCTGACTCTTTTTCATTTTGCGCTACCTTGAAAATTTTATCAAGGAAAACCTGAAGGTAAGTCAGTTCTACATCATCGCTTCCCGGGCTCAGCTTTTCAAGAAGAGCTTCTGCAAAACCTTCATCCAGGTTGATATTAAATGCTTTACATGGACCATTGATTACCTCAATAGCATTTAAATGAGACATCTTTTCAATCCGGACTCTGTTGTTAAAAAAGTCGGGAATGTATTTCTCAAACTCGCTTACGCCTGCCATGTACTCTTCCCTCATGACAAAAATAAACCTGCACTGCAGATCCGATTCAATCAGTGACTTAACAACCTTAATAAATTCCTGCCGTTCTTCTTTGTCCCCAAAGATGAAAAGCTCTTCAAATTGATCAAATATGAAGAAAACAGGTTTATAATGATCAAGGTAGAGTGAACGGACACCCTTTCTGAATTGTACAGGTGTGCTAATTTCGTTTTCGAGAGGTGTAGTCGATGCCAGACTAAGTGCATTAGCCATGCCTTTGATAATATTACCGCCCCGGCGTATTACCAGGGGAAGCCAGTCAGTCTCCTGGAACTTATTTGCAAGACCGCAATGGATCAGTGATGATTTACCTGTACCTGATATGCCGTATACAAACAGTATTTTACTTTCGAAAACTCGCTGGTAAAGTTCTTCGATCTCTCTGGTACGACCAAAGAATATATCGCGGTCATCTTTTGTGTAGCTGTCGAGGAATTTGAAGGGGGAATTCATTTGATAATTATGTTAATCTCCAAGGTATTTTTTATATCTTTTTTGAAAGATGCCAGATGCCTGATACCTGTTACCCGGGATACTATTTTGATACCGAGGCCGGTTGACCAAGAACCATGGACCTAATGTTTTATCCGGAAATAGTTGAGATCATATCTTTGAACTGACTTAGAAGATTGTTGTAGTTATGCAGACTTCTGAGATCACATTTTTCAGTCACTTCTGTTCCGATATACATGAGATGATCATCACGAAACTTGGTGTACATGAATATATCTTTCTTGATATCGAATTTTTCTTTATTGTCAATTATTTCAGTATGTGTATCAATAATCAAAGGAGACAGGTTTAAATAGTCTTCCATATTCTTAAGGGATTTCATCATTAAAATTGAGTGGCTTTCGGAGTATTTTTCTTCTTCAAATTCTTTGGCTATGAAATCAGAATCTGAACTGTTCAGAATATCAACAATGTGGTCAAATTTTGCCTGCTGGTTTTTCGGATGATTTACTTTTATCTCCCTGACTGACACTAATTTATATTTGCAGAGAAATGCAATCTGCTGAAGTATATATGTAAGTTTTTCCTCATATTCAACACATCGTCGTTCAATCTCTTCCTGTCTCAGATTTATCTGATAATGGCCAACTTCGTTTCTTTCCGGTACCCAGAAATCGAGAGCTGCGAAAAATTTACTACCAAAGTTTTCACCCATTTCAGGGAGAAACCATAACTTTTCGTTCTTATTTATAAGATTTCCTAAAGTCCTTATAAGCCATGTATAATTTCCTAAACTTAATTGAAAAATTCTCCCCTGGAATTCCTTTGACAGGTTCAGCGGTATTTCAAGCCTGCCTTCTTTCTTTTCTTTCCATATCTGACAGATCATTATAAAACTTATAAACTGCATTGTCCTCTCGATTGTTTTAAAGATCTGATCGAGGCGCAGCCTGTCAGGCTGGCGCATTGTGGCTGAAAATAGTCTTCGCAACTCAATACCTATTGGCCAGGGGAAATTCTTGATGATCAGATCTCCCTTCAATCGGGGATCGATTGTTTCATCTTCATCTTCCGAGACCAGCATCTTTTGCAATGAAGGTTTGTATTTTGACATCTCTTCAAAGACCTTCTCTATCAGGATTTCGTTTGTTGTAACCATAACCTGGAACTGTCAAATATCAAATGTGAAGGAATCACAAAAATGTGATTTCCTAATTGGAAGGGCATAATTTACAACAAATCACCAGATCCTGCAATTTTTTTATCTGTCTGACGTCGGGAACATTTTTTGTATAGGAGAATTGAAATTCGTGTTTGATGATAATTAGTTGAATATTTTTATACTTTTGCGCACAAATTCAGATCTTTTAACCAGATTGATGAGCGTACTGGGGTTTCTTATAATCTTGTTTCTCTCTGTCGTTGTTTTTACTGTACCGAAATCATCCAAGTATTATTTTTCCCTGGCAGTACTTACGGCATGCCTCATACTTAGTTCGGTTTGGAGCATTGGGGTTCTTTTTGGAAATACTCCGGAAATCAGCATAACATACCAGCTACCTTTCATTCTGAAAGAAATTGTCCTTACAATCGACAGGCTTTCGGCATTTTTTATTATTGTTGTCAATATTACTGTCTTTGTAGGGTTCATATATGCGAAAGGATACCTTAAACCCTATTACCAAAGCAAAAATTCACTTCGTTTTTCAATACATTTCTTTTCTTACCTGTGGCTTTACTTCTCAATGTTAATGGTGCTGATGATCCGCGAAGGTTTATCATTCCTCATAGTATGGGAAATAATGGCCTTATCATCTTTTATGTTGGTTATTTTCGAGGCAGAGGAGACAACTATTATGAAAACTGGCATCAGTTATCTTATACAGATGCACGTTGGCATGTTTTTTCTAATGATCGCATTTCTGATAGTCGACAGGGAAACAGGGGAAATGAGTTTTGATGCCCTTCGTCTTTATTTTTCAAATCATTCAAATTTGTTCCTGTTCATCCTGTTTTTTATTGGATTTGGTATAAAAGCCGGATTTATACCGCTTCATACATGGCTTCCCCAGGCTCATCCGGCGGCTCCTTCCCATGTATCAGGTGTAATGTCGGGGGTAATGATAAAAATGGGGATTTACGGAATACTCAGGGTGCTCCTCGCGGTACAGTATGATCTGCTTCAAATTGGTATTCTGATACTTGTTGTTTCCCTGATCTCTGGTATTCTTGGGGTTATGATGGCTA
>CAZCQC010000060.1:0-10908 GCA_964500155.1 uncultured Rikenellaceae bacterium
GATAAATATTCTTGTTAACTACGGATGGGCCGAACCAGTAACAGTTAATCCTAGATTTTCCGTTGAGAGAATCTTTACAGGACATTTTGAACCTTCTACCATGACCTTTCTTGCACCAAATGACATACTCGTGCTTGATAGGGATACGGGAAAAGTTTATAGAGTTACAAACGGCGATGTGTCGGGACCGATTTTAGATGTAAACGTTGGGACAGATGGATATAGAGGACTCCTTGGTGTGGTTGCCGCAGTCAATGAAAAAGAATCTATTAATTATTGGTTTTGTTCTGCTTTCAGGCATAATGTTTAACTCATGCGGAAACAGTTCATCTAAAGAAAAGCAGGCTCCGGCCAAAGAGGTTGCAACAAGTCAGTACACCTGTCCTATGCATCCCGAGGTTGTTAGTGATAAGCCCGGTGATTGTCCAAAATGCGGGATGGCCCTGGTTGAAAAAAAATAATGAGTGATGTTTAACAGGTTAGTAAAATACTTCCTCGAGAACAGGCTTATAACTTTTATCTTTTTGATCGCTTTTGTGATCATGGGATTGGTAACGATGCCGTTCAACCTTAAATCCGGTTTTTTACCCAGGGATCCTGTACCGGTTGATGCCATCCCTGACATAGGTGAAAATCAGCAGATTGTTGCTACAGAATGGATGGGCCGTTCACCAAAAGACATCCAGGACCAGATAACCTATCCGTTAACGTCAGCATTGCTTGGTATTCCCGGGGTTCAGACAATAAGAAGTACCTCAATGTTCGGGATGTCGTTCATCTACATTATTTTCAAGGATAATGTTGAATTCTACTGGAGCAGGTCAAGGATTCTTGAAAAGCTTAACTCCCTCCCGTCAGGAACTCTGCCTGCCGGGGTTCAGCCTTCTCTTGGACCCGATGCAACAGCACTTGGGCAAATATACTGGTACACTCTTGAAGGCCGGAATCCCAAAACAGGAAATCCAAATGGCGGATGGGATCCTTCAGAACTCAGAACCATCCAGGATTTTTATGTCAAATACAGCCTTTCATCAGCCGAAGGTGTATCAGAAATTGCATCTGTTGGAGGATTTGTAAAAGAATACCAGGTTGATCTCGATCCCGATGCTCTTAAGGCTTATAATGTTTCCGTGATGGATGTTATGAATGCTGTAAAAAACAGCAACCTCGATATTGGGGCAGAGACAATCGAGCTTAATAATGTAGAGTACATTATTCGCGGCCTCGGGTATATAAAGAATCTTGATGATCTTGAATTATCTGTTGTTTCAGTACGGAACAATGTTCCTGTACGGATCAAAGATGTGGCCCATGTAAATTTTGGCCCGGCAACAAGGCGCGGGGGTCTGGATAAAGCCGGCTCTGAGGCAGTCGGAGCCGTAGTAGTCGCCCGCTATGGATCCAACCCGATGGAAGTAATTAATAATGTAAAAGAGAAGATTAAAGAAATCGAAGCCGGTTTACCACAAAAAATTTTGCCTGACGGATCCGTATCCAAGGTAACTGTTGTCCCATTCTATGACAGGACAGGGCTCATCAGGGAAACGATAGGAACCCTTGAATCGGCTCTTTCTCATGAAATTCTGATCAGTATTATTGTGATTATTATTTTGGTTATGAACCTCAGGGCATCTCTCATTGTTGCCGGATTATTGCCATTAGGTGTTTTAATCACATTTATCCTGATGCGGTTTTTCGGTATTGATGCCAATATCGTGGCTTTGTCAGGTATTGCTATAGCTATTGGTGTCATGGTAGATATAGGTATTGTGGATGTAGAGAACATTCTCAGACATCTTGAACTGCCTGAAAACCGGGGAATACGTGGTAAAAAATTAATGCAGGTAATTTATAATGCAACTACTGAAGTAAGAGCTGCAGTCGTAACCTCAATTGCCACTACAATTGTAAGTTTTCTTCCTGTGTTCGCTATGCAGGCTCAGGAGGGGAAAATGTTTCATCCGCTGGCGTGGACAAAAACTTTTGCCCTTCTTGCTGCATTTATTCTTGGTATAGTTGTGCTGCCAACACTTGTACATGTCTTCTTTAATATCAGGTTCGATACTAAGAAAATCAAAAAAATATGGAACGGTTCATTAATACTGGCCGGAGTATTTTTTGCAATTTTCTGGCACACATGGCCTGTACTCGCCCTGACAGCCCTGGGTATAAATAATCTCCTGGATTACAGGTGGTCTGAAAAGCACAGGGAATTTCCAAATTATATCAATATAGCAATCACAGTGCTGGTAGCAACCTGGTATCTTTCAGTTGAATGGCTGCCACTCGGAGCACATAATAGTGAGTTTGTCAACTTTATATTTGTAGCCGGAATTGTCACTGTAATTCTGCTTGCCCTGATGTCGATGGTATATTTTTACGAAAAGATACTTCGCTGGGCATTGCTCAATAAATTGAAGTTTTTAATGATCCCTGCATTTACTTTGTTTTTTGGTTTATTAGTCTGGCAGGGTTTTGATAAAATTTTTGGCTTTGTTGCATCAGGAGTTGAAAAGGCAGGTTGGAATAATTTTCGGAGTACATCGGTCTGGAGAGCTCCGGTTAATGCTTTTCCTGGTACAGGCAAGGAATTTATGCCATCGCTGAATGAGGGCTCATTCCTGCTGATGCCAACCAGCATGCCGCATTCAGGTATTGAGAAAAATCTTGGATATATAGAGACGCTCGATAAACGCCTTTCGGCAATACCTGAAGTTGAAGCTGCTGTCGGTAAATGGGGACGGGTAAATTCTGCTCTGGACCCGGCTCCCATCCAGATGTTTGAGAATACAATCAACTACCGGTCAGAGTATATTTTGGATGAAAATGGTCACCGTATGCAGTATAAGGTTGACAAAAATGGAAATTACATACTGAAGAACAATTCAACTTACAATCCTGAAACTGAATCTTTCAGAGTTATTCCTGCTGATAGTCTGATTGCAGATAGTAAAGGGGAATATTTCCGTCAGTGGCGGCCACAGATTAAAAAGCCCACAGACATATGGAATGAGATAGTAAAGGTTACAGATATTCCGGGTCTGACTTCTGCGCCAAAATTACAACCTATCGAAACCAGGCTTGTAATGCTATCGACCGGGATGCGTGCCCCGATGGGTTTGAAAGTGTACGGTCCGGACCTTAATTCAATTGAAGAGGCCGGGATGATGTTTGAGAAAGCTTTAAAGATCGTACCTTCAATAAAGGCCTCAGCAGTTTTCTACGATCGTGCCGTTGGGGCGCCTTATCTTGAGATAGTTCTTAACCGCGAAGAAATGGCCCGCTACGGAATGACAGTAAGGGATGTTCAGGAAATATTACAGGTCGCTGTCGGAGGGATGACACTTTCAACTTCGGTGGAAGGTCGTGAACGCTTCCCGTTGAGGGTAAGATACGCCCGTGAACTGCGCGATAATCCTGAAGATTTAAAACGTATCCTGGTACCTGCAATGAATGGAACTCAGATTCCACTCGGTGAAATTGCTGATATAGATTACTCACGGGGGGCACAGATGATCAGGAGCGAAAACACTTTCCTTGTCGGCTATGTCATTTTTGACAAACTTGCAGGAAAAGCTGAAGTTGATGTGGTAGAAGAAGCCTCGAAGATTTTAAAGGGTAAAATTGATTCGGGCGAAATAATTCTTCCTCTCGGAGTTACATTCAAATTTGCAGGTAACTACGAAAATCAGATAAGAGCGGCAAAAAGACTGGCGTTAGTTATTCCTATAAGCCTGGTATTGATTTTTCTTTTATTGTTTTTCCAGTTCCGGACGGTTACTGCCTCCTTTATTCACTTCTCAGGAGTTTTTGTTGCTTTCTCTGGCGGATTTTTGATGCTCTGGCTCTACGGGCAGGACTGGTTCATGAATATTTCAGTTGCGGGTCAGAGCCTCCGTGACATTTTCCAGATGCATCCTATAAACCTGAGTGTTGCTGTCTGGGTTGGATTTATTGCACTTTTCGGCATCGCTACAAACGATGGTGTGATTATGGGTACATATATTCACCAGGTTTTTGAAGAAAAGAAACCCGCCACTGTCCATGATGTGCGGGAAGCTGTTGTCATGGCGGGTAAAAAGAGGGTACGCCCCGCAATGATGACAACAGCAGTAGCCATAATTGCCCTGCTTCCTGTACTCTCATCCACAGGAAAAGGAGCTGATATAATGGTTCCGATGGCAATACCGATGTTCGGTGGAATGATAATACAGGTAATGACGGTTTTTGTCGTTCCCCTGTTACAGGCTATGTGGAGAGAAGGGGCAGTAATGAAGATTAATAAAGCTGCTGTTCATACAATTAATAATCAATTGGAAGATGAAAGCAACAGTGTATAAAAAATTACTGATTACATTAATTACACTTGGAAGCTGGCTTGCAGGTAACAGTCAGCAATACCCTGATTCTCTTATCAAGTATCTCGGGATTGCTGCAGAAAACAATCCGACAGTACTTCAAAAATTCAGCGAGTATCAGGCTGCCCTGCAAAAGATCCCCCAGGCAGGAAGTTTGTCCGATCCTGAGCTTAGCCTGGGTGTATTCCTTAAACCGATGGAACTAGTAAGCGGAAACCAGGTTGCCGATATAAGATTGATGCAGATGTTCCCTTGGTTTGGAGCGCTCAGGAATGCTAAAGACGAAATGAGCTTTATGGCAAATGCAAAATTTGAACTTTTCCGGGATGCAAAATTGCAGGTTTTTTATGATGTCCAGCGAACCTGGTACGAATTATATAAGATTCAGAAGGATATCAGTATCTCAGAAAAAAATATAGAAATTCTGAAAATAATCGAACGGCTTGCCCTTGTCAGATTCAAATCAACTTCATTTGAAAACTCAGGGACTTCATCAGAGAGTTCAGCAAGATCTTCAGTCAGTACCAGCAGTACGAGTGCAGGTTCTTCCGGAATGCAGACTATGGGCGGTGGTCAGACCAATACAGGTTCTACAGGCTTAAATCAGGCTTCATCAATGCAGACCGGTACAATGGGATCATCTTTAGGGAATTTTGGTTTATCAGATATTTATAGGATACAAATCGAATCCGGTGACCTTGAAAACAATATTGCTTTACTGAAGAATCAACAAAATTCAGTCATAGCAAAATTTAACACATACCTGAACCGGCCCGTAACATCCCCGGTTTTCATATATGAAAATATTACAAGGGATTCTCTCGAATTTGAATTGACAGCTGTCTCTGATAGTATGCTGGCACATAACCCTATGCTGGGAATGCTTGATTTTGAGAGACAATCATTGGAAGCCAGGGAAAAAATGGTTGCACGCATGGGCTATCCAATGGTAGGTTTAGGTATTAATTATTCTGTGATAGGGAAAAGCACTATGTCGGCATCATCAATGAATGGAAAAGATATGATAATGCCAATGGCGGTTCTTACTTTACCAGTATACAGGAAAAAATATACCGCAATGCAAAAAGAAGCCGAACTTCTGAAAGCAGCCACTTCTGAAAATTATCAGGCTATTGCTAATTCTCTGCAGTCAGAGTATTATCAGGCTGTTCTCCTGTATGAGGATGCTCAGCGCAGGTTAAAACTGTATGAACATCAATTTCAACTGGCATCAAAATCTCTTGATCTTATGCTGAAAAATTTCTCAACATCTTCATCAGGACTAACAGATGTCCTGCGCGTACGGCAGCAGACACTAGACTATGAATTCAGGCAAGTGGAAGCTGTCGCTGACTTCAACACAGCAATTGCATGGTTAAAACGTTTAATGGCTTATTCTCAAATTCAATAAATTTTTTGCACAATGAAAAAACCAGGACTCATTAAAATATTCTCGAATAAATATGTGAAGTATAGTCTCATACTGATACTGGGTACGTTTATAGGATGGTTAGTATTCCATCCTTCTCAAAATAAAGAAGAAAAACACGATCAATCAGCAGAAGTGGCCCAGGGTACAATATGGACGTGTGCAATGCACCCGCAGATAAGAATGGAGCAGCCTGGGAAATGCCCGATCTGCGGAATGGAATTAATTCCACTTGTTAAAAGCAGTATAACTTCCATCGATCCGTCTGCAATTCATCTGAGCAAAGAGGCCGCTCAGCTGGCCAATGTACTTACCTCCGTTGTTTCAAAACAAAAGCCAGTAAAAGAGGTACGCCTTTATGGTAAAGTACAGGCTGATGAAAGATTGTTTCAGAGTCAGACAGCCCATGTTCCAGGGCGTATAGAACGCCTGTCCATAAATTTTACAGGTGAAACGGTGGCAAAAGGCCAGATACTTGCAGAAATATATTCACCTGAACTCATCACCGCACAGCAGGAGTTATTGGAAACAGTTAGAACAAAAAATTTACAGCCTGAATTGTACGAAGCTTCCAAAGAAAAACTTCGCCAATGGAAACTCACAGATGACCAGATTGCTAAAATTGAAAGTTCCGGAGTTGTACAAAATAATTTTGAAGTGGTTTCAAATACTTCCGGGACAGTAACTGCCCGCCGGGTAAATACCGGCGATCATGTATCGCAGGGAACTGTTTTATTTGATATTGCTGATCTTTCGAAAGTATGGGTTATGTTTGACGCTTACGAAAGTGATCTCCAGATTTTGCATATAGGTGAAAAACTTTCATTTACACTTCAGGCCTTACCTGGTATTCAATTTTCAGGCAATATAATTTTCATTGACCCGGTTATTGATCCTGTTACGAGAGTTGCAAAAGTAAGGGTTGAGACAGGTAATCAATCCGGAAAACTTAAGCCTGAAATGTTTGCAACTGGAATTGTCTTGACCACACTTAACGAATACCGCAATAATATGATTATCCCGAAAACTGCAGTATTGTGGACCGGGAAGCGTTCAGTTGTTTATGTAAAACAGCCGGGAGATGAGCCAATTTTTAAATTACGTGAAATTGGCCTCGGTCCGATGCTTGGAGAAAGTTATGTAATTACTGAAGGTCTGACAGACGGTGAAGAAATTGTAACAAGCGGGACATTCAGTGTAGATGCGGCTGCCCAGCTTGAAGGGAAACCAAGCATGATGAATCAGGGAGGGGGAAAAACTTCTTCAATGCCTGGAATGATTATGCCAGGGGACAACTCAAAAGAAATACCAGATAAAATGGAGGTTAGCATGGATTTTACAATCCAGCTTAACACCATCTTTGATCAATATATTATTTTAAAAGATGCTTTCGTTCAAAGCGATTCAAAGAAGGTAAAACAATCAGCCCGACAGGTTCAGCAAGCTCTTTCAAAAGTCGCTATGAAACAGCTTACGGGTGAGTCCCACCTTCAATGGATGGATATATCTGGCGAAATGGATAACCAAATCAAATTAGTCATATCATCTGATAATATTGAAGAACAACGTATTGCATTCTCAGGTTTCAGCGACCAGTTTCACAAAGCAATAAAAACCTTTGGCTTAATGAGAAAAACAGTTTACTATCAGTTTTGCCCGATGGCCTTCGATAATAAAGGCGCTTATTGGCTTAGCGAATCTAAAACAATCCAGAATCCCTATTTCGGAGAGAAAATGATGGATTGCGGAGAAACAAAAGAAACGTTGAATTATTGAATTAAATCAGAATAAAAATATGAACGGATTAAATAATGCGGAAGGTGCTATATGGAAGAAAAATTAGAAAATCTGAAAGCCAGGCTTAATGTTTATAAAAGTGCAGTCATAGCATTTTCCGGTGGTGTTGACAGCACATTTCTGGCTCGTATAGCAAAGGATGTATATAGAGAAAATCTTTTACTTATAACTGCCACATCAAGTACATATCCCTATTATGAACTTGAAGAAGCAAAATCACTTTCAGAGTTATTGAAAATCAAACATAAGATAATTGTTTCTGAAGAGATTGATATTCCCGGATATTCTGACAATCCCCCCGACAGATGCTATTATTGCAAAAGTGAACTTTTCAGGAAAATAAAACATATTGCCGATAAGGAAGGTTATGAAGCTGTCTTTGATGGGAGCAACGCGGATGATCAGAATGATTTTCGTCCGGGGATGAAGGCAAAAAAAGAGTTTGGAGTTATTTCACCTCTTGCGGAAGCTGGTTTCACTAAAGAAGATATCAGGTTATCTTCGGGGAAACTTAATCTTCCAACTGCGACAAAACAATCATATGCCTGCCTTGCATCCCGTTTCCCATATGGTGAAAAAATAACAAAGGAGAAACTTGACAGGGTTGGGAAAGCAGAATTTGAGATCAGAAAACTTGGATTTACCCAGTTCAGGATCCGAAGCCATGAAAACCTTGCAAGATTGGAATTTATTCCATCCGAAATGGACAGGGCCTGGGGGATAAAAGAAAAATTAGCTGAAATCTGTTTGAAAACAGGATTCAATTACATAACAATTGATCTTAAAGGGTACAGAACAGGTTCAATGAATGAGGCTTTATCTGATTCGGATAAGCTGGGTTATCTCTAACCTGCGGCTACCGGCCTGGAAAATATGCACTATTGTGCATCAGAAGTAGTTTAAAATAAACTTCCCGGATACTGCTCATTTAGAATATTATCTGTCTCGGAAAAAATGCTTCTAGTTCTTAAGCAGTATATCTTTTATGGCCTTTTCAAATGTTTGCTTTGGCAGAGCCCCCATTGCTGCCTGCGGCTGCCCTTCCTTAGGAACGAAAAGTATTGTCGGGATACTCTGAATACCAAAAACAGAAGCAAGTTCCTGTTCTTCCTCGGTATTAACCTTATATACCATAATTTGTCCGGCATATTCACGGGCCAGCTCTTCCAGAACAGGAGCTACCATTTTGCAGGGTTGACACCAGTCAGCATGAAAATCAATTATTGCAGGAAGGGTTCCCTCATATTTCCAGTCCTTTCCTGTTTCGTAGTTGAATACTTTTTCTTTAAATTCATCTGAAGTAAGATGAACCGTTTGTTTGATCGCTGTTTCCATTGTATATTTATTTATAAATTAACATTTTGAAATAAATGACGCTGCAAAGATATAAATAGTAATCTTAAATCGCAATAGTATCACCTAAATCTTTTTAATATCACTATTTTTATTATTTTTGTATCCTGAATAAATTGATTATGGGAGCAATTTTTAAAAAGGAATTATCGGAAGAGCAGTTAGAAGAACTGTTCCGGAGCGATGAAAAATGTTTTGAATTCCTTGCAGAAGTAAAATGGGAGCACGGATTTACCTGTCGAAAATGCGGCAATAAAAATTATTGCCCGGGAAAAACTCCATATTCAAGAAGGTGTACAAAATGTAAAACCGAAGAATCAGCGGCTGCCGGAACTATCTTTCATAACTGTAAATTCGCGGTTCATAAAGCGTTCTACATTGCTTATAATGTCTGTAAAGGAAAAGAGGATCTCTCAACCTATGAGCTTGCAAGGAGGCTATCCCTCCGGCAGATGACATGCTGGAATTTCAAAACCAAAATCAACCATGCAATTCAGGAGATGGATTCTCTGACTGAAAATGAAAGAGGATCAATTCAAAAAATCTTTCAATAAAGACATCTGCGTTAATCAGCGAGATCTGCGGGAGATTTTTTATTTCCCGCTGATTTCGTGGATTTTCGCAGATTATAGATTCACTGTATTCACATTTTTCATCTTTTCTTCATAATTGCCAGATATCTTTGGTTCCAAATGCAAAAGAAATTATTTAAATTGATTGATGTCAACTAATTAGTTGATTCAAATTGTTAAAATCAAAATAATGAAGAGGCTGAAGTTTATAATTATTATTTGTGTGTTGATGTTTTTTGCAGTGCACAAAGGATTTGCACAATCCAACACACAACAGATTGATTCTATAAAATTAAAAGAACAGACGCGTAATTCTGCAGGAAATGGAGATGGGCAGAATGCACAGGGTAACGGCAGCAATCAAACTGGTAACAGGTATGGTGTTCAGACCGCCAAACGTGTAAGAAGCGGCCGTCCGGATATGACAAGAGCAAGGGGGGCACGTCCGCCGTCAATTGTAAGACCCTCAGGATCAGGCATACCGAAGGGTGTTGGGAAACCCGGCGGTGCTGGCCGTAAAGGAGGAAGATAAAACTTACAGGGTAATAACCAACAAATGAAGATTTTCCGATTGAAATATATAATGCTTCTTTTATTTTTGCCTACTGGTATTTTGGCGCAGAATAATTCTAAAAGTTCCCTGCCTGTAGCCGAAACATCAAAAACAGAATCCAAAGCTGTACGGCATTCATTATACACTGGTGCTGGATACGGGAGCAACATGATCTATTTAGGCTCAACGATTTCCCGGAATCAGCCATACGGTTACGGTAACATAACCTATGGGTTCAGCAATCAATTATATGCATCTGTGTCAACGGTTCATCTCGCCGGGACAGATCCATTTCTTGCATTTTATATAGGTGCTTTAAATTACAGCCGTGTAATTAATTCATGGTTCGATATTTCAGCAGGCATTTACAGATACCAGGTACCTCCATCTCTTGCTGATACTCTTTTCAGCAATTTTTCATACGGTGATCTGACCATGGGATTTGACTGGAATCTGCTTTATTCAAAATTATCAGTCGGAGGATTGTTTTCGGAAGAAAATCAGGTGTACTTTCAATTCAGAAACTCACGGTATTTTCAAACTCCTGAATTCTTTAAAGGGAAAGCCAATATATCATTCGATCCATATGCAAATATTCTGTTCGGAACGCTCATTGAAATTGAAACCTCTGAAGAAACCTCTGTTTTTGCCTCATCTCCAGGACGTAAATGGAGACAAAAATATACTCCTCAGGGCACTGCAACAATCACCTCATCTTCAGAAAGGTTTGGAATCATGGAGGTTGATTTTGGCCTCCCTGTTGCTTTCAATACCGACTTCATGACTATTGAGGCCGAAGTAAACTATGTTCTTCCGTTATATAATGATCCGGTCTATCAAAGTCCG
>CAZCQC010000061.1:0-22318 GCA_964500155.1 uncultured Rikenellaceae bacterium
TTTGCATGCAGGACAATGTAGTTCCATATCTTTTGGGAATCGTTTATTTTTTTGATATGGCTCATCACCTTTTCCATGTTGGCTTTCTGACTGAAGGTTTTGTCGAAAAGAACAGCTTTCCCAGCCTCATTTATCGAAACAATGGGATTTATATTAAGCAATTTGGCGACCAGTCCTTTGGTAGCCGATACTCTTCCACCCCTGACCATGTATTTCAATGTTTTAACACTGACATAGATACGGGTATTCCTGATCCATTTCTCCGCCATAGAAACGACCTCATCATGCGAAAGCCCGCTCTCAATAGCCTGGGCTGCCCTTAGTACAATTAATCCAAGAGAACCTGATAGATTCTTTGAGTTCAACACGGTAATTTGTTTACCGAACTCCCCGGCGATCTTATGAGCTGCTTTCTGACTGCTGAAAAAAGTACCGCTTAATTGATCGCTTAAATGTATTGCAATAACGGAATCGTAATGAGATGCCAGATGAGAATAGAGATTGACAAAGGTATTTTCATTTATCTGAGAGCTCTTTGGATGATCGCTTGATTCACTCAGAAGGTTATAAAACTGCTCAGGTTGAAGAGTTACCTTATCAAGATAATGGTTTTCCCCGAAGTTTAAATTTATGGGGATCATATTGATCTGATAAGTGTCGATAAACTCCGGCGACAGATCACACGTGGAATCTGTGACAAGTGCGATTTTCCATTTTCTTTCATTGGCAGTCTGGAAATGGCGAACCATGTCATCGGCTTTCTGGAATGTTATTGTTCCGGTTTTCCTGAGGGTGTTGAACAATTCAGACGGGACATTCGTATGTATATGGATTCTTCTTAATTTTTCAGAACCGGCTACTACAACCGAATCCCCATATGATTCGAGGATCTTAATGAGCATTTCCCTGTCAATTTTGCACTCTCTGATAAGAGCTTCAGTGCAGTATCTGAAATTCATCTTTTCGGTAACTGTCTCCTCGGTTTTTTGAAATGGAATTGTTATGGATCTTGCAGAAATTAGTTCCCTGATATTCCTGTTATGAACAAATTCCATTATTCCTTCGAAAAACAGGACAAAACCTTTGGCCCCGGCATCCACAACATTATTTTTTTCAAGTATGGCGAGCTTTGATTTTGTTTCCAGAAGAGATTTTTTCAGGATCTCAAATGCCCCTGTCAGCATATTGTTGAAATCAGAAAACTTGTTACGGCTGCTGTAAATGTAGTCAGCAAAGTCCTTAATAACAGTGAGCATAGTTCCTTCAACAGGTCTGGCGACTGCGGCGTAAACGTAACTCACTGATTTTGCAAGAGATTCTGCAAATTGCTTAAGTGTGATAGAACGGAAATTTCCGGTTTCGATGCTTAGCCCGTAAAAAAACTGGGCAAAAATAATTCCTGAGTTTCCTCTTGCATTCATCAGAGTTGCTTCAGCAATCCTGTCGGCAGTAATCTTGTAAGATCTGTGAGGGTGGATCGATTCCATCACTGATCTTATTGTTGCGGCAAGATTGGTACCGGTATCACCGTCATTAACCGGGAAAACATTTATCCGGTTAAGCTCAACCTGGTTTTCAATTACCTTTCTTGCTCCCGCAATGAAAGCATAGTACAAATTCCTTCCGTCTAACTCAACAAGAGGACCTGGTCCTTCAAGGCTCATTTATCTGGTTTTTATTATACGACAAACATAGTATTTAAAACAACCTGTAAATTCATTTGTTCAGTAAAAGAATGAATCATCTTTTTGGGAACAGGTTATTCATGGCATTTTGCAGATCGGGATACTCAAAGTTATAGCCTGATGAAATTATCTTTCCGGCTGATACCCTGCTTCCTTTTAAAATGATCCCGGACATTTTGCCAAACAGTATTTTCAAAACTAAGGAGGGAACAGCAGGAAAAATGAACGGCTTTTCAAAAATTTCTGCCAGAATCCTCATGAATTCCCTGTTCGTTATATGTTCAGGTGCCACTGCATTCCAGGCGCCCATCATTGACGGATCCTCAACGGCCTTCAGGTATAAATTGCACAGGTCATCAATATGTATCCATGGAATATATTGTCTACCGCTGCCAAAGGGTGACCCGATACCCATTTTAACAACAGTTTTAATTCTGTCCAAAGCACCTCCTTTGTCTGCAAGGACTACTCCTGTCCTGAATTTCACGGTTCTGATTCCGGATTCTTTAAACCTGTCAGCCATTTCTTCCCATTTCCTGCAAACTTCCCCCAGGAAATCATTGGAGGGAGGATCAGTTTCATTAAATATCTTATCGGATGTAATTGTTCCGTAATATCCAATTCCTGAGGCAGATATAAATGCTTTAAGATTTTTCCCGGATTCCAGAACTTTCTTGAGTATTAATTCACCAGTTTTTATACGGCTATCGAAAATAAGTTTTCTTCTTCTTCCGGTCCATCTTTTATCTCCGATTCCTTCACCAGCAAGATGGATGATGTAATCAGCTCCGGATATGGCTTCAGGATCGATACTATTTTTTTCAGGGTCCCAGGTGTAAACTGGAATTGTGCCAGGGGTATTTCTTTTCCTGCTCAGGAGTGCAATGTTATAGCCTTTTTCCTTCAGTTTTTTACCGATATGGTTGCCTAAAAGTCCCGTTCCACCAGTAATGAGTACAGTCTCCATAGAAAAAAGGTTTGTTGAAGCAATGTAAAGGAATTCTCGTAGAATGTTATCAGGTCAAAAAAAATATTGCAATTTTTTGCATGTCATGAAATAAATATATAATATATTTGTTATATATAAGTAACATATATATAATATTATTATGATATCAAACCAACTTTACAGCGGATCGCTGAAGACAATTATCCTTAAACTCCTAAAAGAGGAAGGTCCTACACATGGATACGCACTAACACAACGGGTCGAACAGCTTACTGAAGGTAAAATCAAGCTGACCTATGGCGCCCTTTATCCAATCCTTCATAAACTTGAAAGCGAAAAAGTAGTGGTTACAGCAAGTGAAATCCGTAATAACCGAATGAGAATCTATTACTCCCTCACACCAAAGGGACATTCCGTTGCCGCATCCAAAATCAAGGAACTGCAGGAATTTATCGAATCGCTTAAGAGGATCGTTGAACCCCAAACCGGACTCAATTATGCCTGAACTTTCGATCCAGAATATTGAAAGGGTTACCCGTGATATAAAAAAACAGGAGATAATATTCTCTCATCTGTTCGATGAGCTGATTGACCATATCTGTTGTGATGTCGAAAATGAAATGCAGAACGGGCTGACCTTCCTGGAAGCCTACAGCAAAGTTAAGCAGAAATTGGGTTCACGTAGACTTAAGGAGATCCAGGAAGAAACACTATATGCAGTTGACACTAAATACAGATATATGAAAAACATTATGAAAATTTCCGGTATAACCGGTACTGTTCTGTCAGGCTTTGCAGCATTGTTCAAAATTCAGCATTGGCCTGGTGCAGGTGCTATGATGACGCTCGGTGCAGCAATCCTGGCATTTGTCTTTCTGCCGTCTGCCCTTGGAGTTCTCTGGAAGGAGACTCATAATAAAAGCCGACTTATGCTGTTCATTTCAGCATTTTTGTCCGGCATGTTCTTCATTCTGGGTATTCTGTTCAAGGTACAACATTGGTCCGGTGCAGGTACTCTGCTCATTCTGGCAACGGCGACAGGCATCCTTTGTTTCATTCCAGCCCTTGTTATAAACAGATTCCGCTACCAGGAAGACAGATTTAAGCGACCTGTCTATATTCTCGGCGCCTCTGGACTTATCTTTTACATTGCAGGATTGTTTTGTAAAATCCAGCATTGGGCTGGGGCAGCCTTACTTATGTTTGTTGGACTAATTATTCTTTGCATAATTGTTTTTCCCTGGTATACCTGGCTCACATGGAAGAGTGAGAATCATATTAATTCTAAATTTCTCTTTATGGTAATTGGAACACTGGCTATTATAATTCCAGTGGCGATGTTTAATCTCACCATGCAGTATTCATACGAAGACGGCTTTTATCCGCACCAGGAACAACAACAGGCCATGAATAATTATTTGTATAGCAATAATAATTATTTAATGAAGAGGTATCGGGATTCACTGAATTATAAAAAGATGGAAGAACTTCATTTAAAAACAACAGATCTTTTAGCCCTTATCAGCAATGTTCAGCTGAAAATGGTTCAGGAATCTGAGGGTAAACCCGGGAAACCGGCTGTGAGTGCGGATAAGATAGAAGGAACAGAGACCGGAAGCGAGATTCAATACAGGTTTCTCACAAATCCGTTCACTGCCTCACCCGTCAATGATTTTCTATTGCCTGCCTGCACTTCCCGTCGGGAACTTGAAAATGCATTGATAGAATATGCTAAGTACATATCCGGTATTGAAAAAAGTCCAGAAACTCAAGATTATAAAATCCTCCTGGATCCCTCGACATACCTTCCCGGGAAGGATCCCGAAGTGCCACCTATATCATTAATGTCAGGCCTACACTCGCTTGAGGTTCTAAAGAATGGTTTGCTGACAATTGAATCAAACTTATTAAAATCTGTTGCACAACGCAGGTAGAAAACCTAATTTATAAAGTCATGAAACAAAAGATTTATATACTCGGTCTGATAACTGTCCTGATTGTTTTTACAGGTCTGGTATTTAAAATGAATCACTTTGCTGGTGCTGGGATTTTATTATCCACAGGTATTGGCATTTTTGTTGTAATTTTTATACCAATAGCTTTGAGAAACCATTTTAAGGCAGAAGGGACCATCCAGAATTTACCACTTTACATTGTCACTTGGCTGACTTGTTTTGTTGTGTTCACCGGGATGCTGTTCAAGATCATGCATTGGCCTCATGCCGGTACCATGCTTTTAGTGGCACTTCCTTTTCCTTATCTGGTTTTCCTTCCGGTATTTCTCATTGTCACTTCAAGAAACAAGAATTTCAGTATTTATAATACAGTTTTTGTTTTAATGCTCCTTGTATTTACTTCTGTCTTTACCACTCTTCTTGGATTGAATGTGACAAAAAACAGAATTGACGATAGTTATAATTTATCAAGGAACTACCAGAATTTTGAAAATGCATTAAACCAGGTGCCTGAAAAGGGCCTTGAATCAACACTGTATCTTAAATTAGATGAAGCTTTAAAAATGGTAAATGAATACCAGGATATTATACTGAAGCATGAAAACATGACCGCTGAACAATGGAAAATGAATCCTGAAAGTCTCCAGATGCCTGGTACCATGGGCCGGTCAGCCCAGGCATTGATAAAAGCAGGTGATCCTACGGCAGGAACGAAACTCTTTATCTGTTTGAAAGCTCTGACTAAAGAGATGGGAAACACGCCAGGATATGAAGATCTTTATAGATTATCTCCTGTAATTTTCGACCTTGAAGTTCCATCAGGAAATGATGAAGAATGGAGCAACTGGAAGTTCAACAACAACAATCTGTCGTGGGTCCTGATTTACCTTGATGGTCTTAAAACCAACCTGAAGATTATAAAGGCTACAGCTGGTATTTAGTTATTAAGCCATAGCGTTGCACAGGGTTTTGCCCTCCTTCCCCCCTAAAGGGAGATTAGTTATTGTCTTTCTTTATGCCCCCTTTAAAGGATTGATGGCGGTTATCTCAGTTTTACTCTCCGTGGGACTCCATAGTTTATGCATTTCAGGGATCAGCAATCAGCTTTGTAATTTCGATCATATCAATAAGGATTGAACTGCCGTATATGCCACCGGAAATAATTCCAAGGGTCAGACTTGTATTTGCAGGACAGAATAAATAATCCTGGCTTTCATAAAAGGTCCATTCCTTTTCTGATACATCAAACGAAATGCTGTTATATCGGTTCATATTCACTGCAAGCCATAAGCTCCCCCCATTGCTAAGGTTCTTTCCCCAGAACTTAATCTTGAGATAACAATCAGTGCTCTGAGGATTTATTGTGTATTCAGCATGCGGAATAATACATCCCCCCGAGACAGAAAGTGATTTTTTGCCTCCATGTAAGGGAACGTCATTATCAAAGTTAAATGCGTACCCTCTCCATCCTGTAGTATCTGATTGTGATTCAAAAGAATTAAAGAAAACCTGCTGTTCCGGAGTGCTTTCTTTCCTGCACGATACCACTGAAAGAGATATTATTAAAACAATTAACCAGAAACCGCTTCTCATAATCATCATATTAGTAAGAAAAAAAGAGATCAGTTTTGTAATCTGCAAATTGTGTGCCAGTAACTTACTATCTGATCGGTATCTTAAGCCTGATCTTATGCTCTGATTATGTCAGGTCCTTTCAGGGCTTTTGATCAAAAGTAGAGCCTTCTGCCTCCGGTTACACCTGGGATTATTCTTCGTCATTATAAAACCTCTTTCTGTCGTTAAATACTTCCTGTACTTCTAATAAATTTTTTCCCGCATCAGATGCACTTTATTTTTACAGCAAAAGAAGTAAATTATGAAAAGAGGAATTCTGATATTTTGTGCAATTTTAATCTGTTTCGCTACAGAAACACAGGCACAACAGGATAGTATCTGGACACTTGAGAAGTGCATTAATTATGCACTGGAAAAGAATATCCAGGTCAGGAAAAGCGAACTTTCAAACCAGCGGTATCAATATTATGCCGACCAGGCAAGAGCCGGGCGGTTTCCTTCAGTAAATGCGTCAGTGAGCCAGAATTTTAACTGGAGCAAGGCATCCGGTGAATCAGGATACACGGGAATGAACGGATCCAATGTTTCCCTAAATTCGGGAGTAACCATATTTAATGCCAATAAGCTGACTAACCAGATCAAACAGGCTCAGCTTGATATTCAAGGTGGTCAGTATTCTCTTGAGACAACCAAGGAATCAATAAGCCTTAATATTCTTGATGCCTACCTTCAGGTTTTATATGCTGAAGAGCAGGTTAAGAACAGTGAGAAACAAATTGAATCAACGGTGAGTCAGCTAAATCTTGCGACTGAAAGACTGGCAATGCAGGTCATCTCAAAAGCTGATTATGCCCAGGTGAAATCCCAGCTTGCGGGCGAGAGACTTAACCTGGCCAACGCCCGAAGCCAGCTGGCAATAGCAAAGGTAAACCTTGAGCAGCTTATGGAACTGCCGGTTTCCGATAATTTCAATGTAGCACATCCTGATCTTCAGGATATGCTGAACCAGAACAGGATACCTGATGTCAAATCAATTTATGAAACTGCACTGTCTATCAAACCGCAGATAAAGAATGCAGCAATCAACAAGGAAATAGCCGGACTGGACGAAAAAATTGCCAAAGCAGGGTATTATCCTTCTCTCTCTGCAAGCGCAGGTCTGGGTACTAATTATTCAAGCCAGGCAACGGATCCGTACTTTGATCAGATCAATAATAGTATCACTCCATCATTGGGCTTATCCCTTTCAAGTCCGATCTATCAGAAAAAACAGATAAAAACCAGCGTAGCTGTTGCGCAGATCGGGTACCTGGATGCTGAACTTACTGAGATCAATACAAAGAATGAACTCAGGAAAAACATTGAACAGGCCTGCCTCGATGTAAGCTCTGCTCAGATTGAATATGAAGCAAACCTTGAGAATTTCCGGGCAACAGTTGAATCAGCAGCTTTATCTGATGAAAAATTCCGACAGGGCATAATCAATTCGGTCGACTACCTGGTTTCCAAAACTAACCTTATTGTTGCCGAAAGCCAGCTTCTTCAATCAAAATTTAATTTAATATATAGCTATAAGGTACTGGATTTCTATTCAGGAATTCCATTATCACTTTAAATACCATGATAAATACTACTAAAAGATCTTAACCCCCTACCCAACCTTCCCCCAGGGGGAGGGCCGAGCGTATAGAACCAGCCCTGTGGGCTGGTTTAGCGAAGGAGCCAGGATTGCTGGGATGGCCATCGCTGCAAACCGGCCTGTTCGCTAAAATAGCCTACAAGGCTATTTCTTAACGCTCCAGCCTCCCCTTGGGGGAAATAAGAAAGGGGGTATATTAGTCCTAAATGAAAAGAAATAAATTAGTTAAACAAGAATAAACATCAAACCAATGAAAAAGAAAGTATTAATATTTATCGGAATAATTGGAGTTGCTACAATTGCATTACTCCTGTTCAAACCTTTCTCAAAAAAGGAAGCTGAATACTCCTTCGATACTGTTAAGGTTGAAAAGGACAATATTACGAATACAGTCACCGCAACAGGCACAATTGAGGCAATAACAACAGTTGAGGTAGGTACACAGGTATCCGGGATCATTGAACATGTCTATGCTGACTTCAATGATAAAGTAAAACAGGGGCAGATCCTTGCAAAGCTCGACGAAACGGCCCTCAGGGCTCAGCTTGATCAAAGCCAGGCATCAGTCGATCAGGCTCAGGCCCAGCTTACATATCAGGAGGCTACCTATAACAGGCTGAAGGCTCTGTATGATAAGGATCTAATTGCACAGGCCGACTATGACCAGGCGTTGTATAATTACCAGAATTCAAAAGCATCCCTTAGCAACGCAAGATCGGCTCTTGACCGGACTAAAGTAAACCTCGCCTATGCCACTATTTATTCACCAATCGATGGTGTTGTATTAAACAGGGCAATTGAAGAGGGACAAACTGTAGCGGCCAGCTTTAACACTCCTGAAATGTTTACAATTGTCAACGACCTTACCCAGATGGAAGTTCAGACAAGTGTAGATGAAGCTGATATTGGTCAGGTTGTTCAGGGGCAGCGTGTCGAATTTACGGTTGATGCTTACCCCGACCTTAAATTTGAAGGTTCGGTCTCACAGGTCAGGCTGCAACCGGTAATGACAAATAATGTGGTAACCTATGTTGTTATACTGAATGCCCCAAATCCCGATAAAAAACTTATGCCAGGCATGACTGCAAGCGCAACAATTTATATAAAGGAGAAGCAAAACACACTTGTCCTATCCGGGAAGGCACTTCGCTTCACCCCCGACACTGAATATCTGAAGAAAATGATGGCAAAAGCTATTGGAAATGCCGGACCACAGGGTAATCCCCCTGCAGGAGCTTCAGGACAGCTTCAGTCAGGTCAGGGAATTGGGGCAGGTTCAATACCAGAAGGCATTCCTCCGACTGATTTAATACCAGGAATGAAGGAAGGGGATAAAACTGTCTGGGTCAGGGATGAAAAGAGGGGTGTTCGCCCGGTTCCTGTCACTATCGGGATAGAAAACGGATCAAACGTGGAAGTACTATCAGGTCTGAAGGAAGGGGACGAAGTGATCATTTCGATGACCAACGAAGTTAAAAAGGTCTCAACAAGAGCAAATGCCGGTCCTGGCGGCCCGATGCCATTTTAGGAGATAAGACTCAGCAAGACAATTAAAAAAATGAATATGAGTAATACAATTATAGAAATCAGGCAACTGAAGAAGGACTATCATGTAGGGGAGGTTACCGTTCATGCCCTGCGGGGAGTGGATCTGCAGATCAGCAAAGGTGAATTTGTGGCAATTATGGGAGTAAGCGGTTCGGGTAAATCCACTATGCTTAACATCCTTGGATGTCTTGATAAGCCTACTTCCGGAGACTATTTTCTTGACGGGGCTGACGTTAAAACAATGAACAGGGATGATCTGGCCAGACTACGTAATAAAAAGCTTGGATTTGTCTTTCAGGCATATAACCTTTTAGCAAGAACAACAGCCCTGGAAAATGTTGAGCTCCCATTGTTTTATAACTCAAAAATAAAGTCCAGGGAGCGTAAAGAGCTGGCATTGAGTGCTCTTGAAGCAGTCGGGCTTGGCGACCGTATGCATCATATGCCAAACCAGATGTCGGGTGGACAGCAGCAAAGAGTAGCGATTGCCAGGTCATTGGTTAACAACCCGGTACTTATTCTGGCTGACGAACCTACAGGTAATCTTGATACTCGTACTTCATATGAGATCATGGAGTTGTTTCAGGATTTAAATGAAAAGGGAAGGACTATTGTCTATGTTACTCATGAACTTGATATTGCTAAATGTGCAACACGTAATGTAATATTCAGGGATGGTAAAATTCAGCGTGAAAATTGTATTACTGACAGGCTCCTGGCAGGGGATTTTCTGAAAACTTTGCCGGAAGAAAATATTGAAGAATTTGATACAATATAAAATAAGAAGGATATGAATATATCAAATCTGTTTAAAATAGCCATTCGAGCTCTGGTCAGGAATAAACTCAGGGCTATACTTACTATGCTTGGCATAATAATAGGAGTAGCATCAGTTATTGCAATGCTTGCAATAGGAGAAGGAACCAAAAAAAATATACAGGAGCAGATGTCATCAATGGGAACCAACCTGATAATGATAATGCCAAACATGCAGCAACGGGGTGGAGTAAGCCTGGGAGCCTCAAGTTCTATGGTCCTTAAAATGAGCGATGTCGAGACATTACGGAACGAATCGGTTTATCTTGCTGAAGTCTCACCCCAGGTGAGTGCAAACGGTCAGGTTATCTATGGAAATCAAAATACGCAGACAACTGTTTATGGAGTCAGTGAAGAGTACCTGGCAATCAGAAAACTTACAATTGAGAGCGGAAGAATATTTAATGCCGGTGAAGTAAGAGGTATGTCAAAGGTTTGCATTCTTGGTCAGACAGTCATTGAGGAACTTTTCGGCGAAGGCAGCGATCCTGTCGGAATGACGATCCGTATAAAAAACCTGCCTTTTGAAATTATTGGTACCCTTGAAGACAAGGGAGAAAGCGGAATGGGACAGGATCAGGATGATCTTATTCTTGCTCCGTACACAACTGTTCAACGTCGTCTTGCAGCGATCGACTATATTAACGGGATCTATGCTTCGGCAGTCTCGGAGGAAAAAAGTGCAGTTGCAATTGATGAGGTGACTGAAATACTCAGGAGAACTCATAAGCTTAAGGAATCGGAAGAAGA
The DNA here is from genome assembly GCA_964500155.1 of uncultured Rikenellaceae bacterium. Taxonomy (GTDB): domain Bacteria; phylum Bacteroidota; class Bacteroidia; order Bacteroidales; family VadinHA17; genus LD21. The sequence goes on from CAZCQC010000061.1 coordinate 10,918, forward strand.
TGATTTCAGGGTGATGTCGCAGTCGGAGCTTCTCGAAACCGTTTCATCCATAACAGATATTATGACATATCTTCTTGGAGCTATTGCAGGAATCTCTCTTCTTGTAGGGGGTATTGGTATAATGAATATTATGTTCGTTTCAGTAACTGAACGTACCCGCGAAATAGGACTTCGAATGTCAATTGGAGGAAGAGGCCAGGATATCCTGAGGCAATTCCTTGTTGAATCAATAATAATGAGTATTTTAGGTGGTGCTCTCGGAGTGATCTTTGGTTATCTGATTGGCATAGGAGCAGGAAAGCTGATGGGCAGTCCGGCAGTAGTTACAACCCAGTCTGTTATATTTGCCTTTGCAGTCTGTTTCGCAATAGGCGTCTTTTTTGGCTGGTATCCTGCACGCAAGGCAGCTAACCTTAATCCAATCGATGCTCTCAGGTACGAATAAAAAAAACCGGATGAAAAGGAATCTCTTTAAAGGTAATTTAATCAAAATCCTCCTGCATCTTCTGGCATGGACGATTCTTATCGGATTACCTCTCTACTTTATTGAACGGTGGCAGATCGGGAATGATTTCATATGGCTTTACTATATCAACACACTTATAAGCGGGATAATTTTTTATGTCAATTATCTTTTCCTGGTTCCGAGATTCTTTTTCGGCAAAAAAAAATACAGGTATTATATTTCAGTTCTTATTCTGATTGCCTGCTTTTATTTTGTATCAGATATTTCCAATAAGCTGGTTTTTAACTATGCTTCAGGTTCGTCTCAGTCTGAAAATTTTAACAGGCAATCTGGAGAGCCCGACAGAAGGTTGCCTCCGGGAGGCGGAGCCACATTGGCCCGACCAGGACCTCCTTTCCGTGGCATGCATCTTTATAACTTTGGATTCACTTCGGTGTTCCTTATTTTTTTCAGCCTCGGATTGAGAGTGCTTGAACGTCAATCGCAGATTGAGGAACTTCAAAAAGAAACAGAAAAGGAACGTCTTAATTCAGAGCTGGCATTTCTCAAAAATCAGATCAGTCCTCATTTCTTTTTCAATACGCTGAATAATATTTATTCTCTGATAAGCATTAATGCAGATGATTCTCAGAAAGCAATATTGAAATTGTCAAAACTGATGAGGTATCTTCTGTATGAATCGGAACAGGGAAATACATCATTAAGCAATGAGATTGATTTCATGAATAATTATATTGATCTTATGAAATTAAGAGTGAATGACAAGGTCGACCTTTCGGTATCCTTTCCTAAAAAATATGAAGACAGGAAAATCCCCCCCTTGTTATTTATACCTTTTATCGAGAATGCTTTCAAACATGGAATAAGCTACCGTGAGAACTCTTTTATTGTTATTAATATGGTGGTAAACATAGATTCAATAACTTTCAGATGTGTTAACAGCCTGATAAATACAAAAGAGGAAGCTTCAAACGATCATCCGGGTATCGGTCTGGAAAATGTAAGTAAACGACTTAATCTGCTTTTCCAGGGCCGTCATGAATTAAAGATTGATAAATCTGAAAATAGATTTGAGGTATTTCTGACTGTTAAAACCTGAATAATGATAAATACCATTGCTGTCGACGATGAACCGCTTGCTTTACATCTTGTTACAGGGTATATTGAAAAAACCCCGGGATTAAATCTGCTGGGGAAATTTAATAATCCTCTCGATGCAATGGATTTTATTGCGAGGGAAAATGTTGATCTGATTTTCATCGATATCCGTATGCCTGATCTTTCCGGCATTGAATTTACCCGTTCCATGGCAAAAGGGCCAAAAGTAATATTCACAACCGCTTATGAGAAGTATGCCCTGGACGGATTCAAGCTGGATGTGGTTGATTATCTCCTGAAGCCCTTCAGTTATGAGGAATTCCTGAAAGCAGTTCAAAAAGTCCAGAAACTGATAAAGCTTGAGAAGGGTGTACCTGATCAGATTGATTCAAATAATGAATTCCTGTTTCTTAAATCAGATTACAAGATCAAGCGCATTAATTTCAACAACATCCTGTATATTGAAGGGCTGAAAGACTATGTGAAAGTCTATACGCAAAGCTCTCCAAAGCCAGTTATGTCGCTTACAACTATGAAGCTCCTTGAGTCGAAACTGCCGGAATCGAAATTCATGAGGGTCCACCGGTCATTCATCGTGAATCTTGAGAAAATTGATACAATTGAAAGAAGCAGGATTATTTTCGGGAAGACCTATATCCCTGTAAGCGATCAGTATAAGGAAAAATTCCAGGAATTTCTCGATAAGAATTTCTTATGACCTCTGCTTCTCACTCTGAAAATCCAATTAACCACAGAGTTCCACGGAGTTTTACCGGAGTTACACTGTTTTAACTCCGTGTTTTACTCAGTGCAACTCTGTGCGACTCCGTGGTTAATTGTATTAATTCACTGGTTTTATGTGCATTGCAATCCCGTTATTTGAAGCAAGTTTTAGAGGATAGACAGTTTTACTGTTAATAATAGCGCTGTCTGTTCTCACATGGGTCCGGGTATTGACCGACGGATCATCGGAATAGATTTTTGCTGAATAATCTTTATTGGGATCCAGGAAGGGGAAGTACAGATCGAGGGTTAAAGCCTGATCTCCGTTTATCCCGCCGATGAACCATTCATCCCCCTTCTTTCTGGCTATTACTCCGTATTCCCCGATTTTTGCATGCAATACTTTTGTTTCATCCCATACAGTCGGCACATTGTCGAAAAATTCGAGTTCCGGTTCATCACCTATATAGTTTGTTGCTCCCCAAAGGCCATCATTCTTAACCAGAGCCGGTGCAGCCTTATCGTACCAGTAAATAAACTGCAGCGGACTGAAAATGCAGACAGCTTTTGCCAGCTGGGAGGCATGAGATCCCATTTTTTTATCTACCCTTTCATTATAGTAACAGATTGTGTTGTCACCCTGCCCTGCCAGCATCCGGGTGAACATTGTTATCAGAGTGTGACTGTTTGAAGGGCTCTCTTCGTCTCCACGTATTCCTTCCATTGTCAGGAAATTCGGATATGTCCGCGAAAACCCTGTGGGGCGGTATTCATCGTGAACATCTGCAACCATTTGAAATGCAGCTGCTTTCTGAATCGACTCATGGAGCCATCGTGTCACGTCCTGTGGCCCGACCTGAACAAAGCCGAATTTAATACCGGCAATACCCCATTTTTTATAGATTGGAAGTAACGTGTCGAGCTGCTTTTCAAGGGCTCTCCTGTTAACATAAAGAAGTATTCTGATATTCTTTGAATTTCCATAGTTAATGACTTCCTTCATATCAAGAGGTCCTTTAGACCTCGCAGGATCGAGATTAACAGCACTGGCATCTGAAAGGTCGTTGTTTTCAGGTCCATACCATCCGGCATCAAATTCAACATACTGCATATTATGTGCTGATGTAAAGTCGATAGCTGCTCGGGCTCCCTCTGTGGTGAGGGTTACCTCACGCAACACCTTCCCTGGCTTTATCCAGGATACATCTTTAATTTCGGATGGATCATTAAGGTTAAGCAGTAAATAATTCTTTTCGAGAAGATCCCCCGGATTGTTTCCGATCATCACCACCCTCCAGGGAGACAGGAACGGAAGGGATTTATGTACAGGACTTTCCAGATATGTAATTACATTGTAATTACGTGTTGTATCAGGGTTGTATTTCATCCTGGCATAATCGACAAGCTTTGCTTCGGCAAGTGCAATAATAAGATTTGTATCTATTTCAATAACGAGAGGCCTTTCCGAGCCTTTTTCAATTTGACTGAGAGGGACTCTTGAGTATTGAGCCTGGGCTCTTGCAGCCGACCATGCATAATGATCAGAAGGGAAATTGAAGCTGATTTTTTCTGCGGTTATTGTTACAGAATCCATTCCGTCCTGTTCGGGAATTTCATAAGCAAATGCAATACCTTCATTATATGCACGGCAAACAAGATTTATCTTTAACCCGGCATTTTCAAGAAGGATCTTTATCTCATTGTATTTGTCAGGAATTTCCCTCCTTTCTCCAAAGGTATTGATCCAGGTATTGTCATAAGATATTGATTCAGTTCCGATGATTTTAAGTCTCTTTTTCAGGAGATCCTCTTTCATATCTATTTCGAGAGATGACGGAAGGAGTACCTTTTTCTCTCCAATCTCCAGGTAAAAGCTGGCAACAGGCGCAGACATATTGCCTGGCTCAATTGAAAAAACGAATTTATTTCTGCCATCCGGAGATATAACATCAACAATTTTATTCAATGAACAACTCATATTTAATAATATGCCTGATATCAGGAATAAAACTGCCGGTTTCCTTTTCATAATTGTCTGGATCGGTTAATCGAAGATAAGTAAAGCAACAGTTCAAAGTTAAATTTTTGCAGATATAAATAGAAAGAAGAGGATATAAATAGAAATAAATAGATATACCCCCATTTAAAACAGGGTTAAAAGTAAATAATATAACAAAAAAGACAAGTTACCCCCTATATAAATAGGGTATATTATGTAAAAAGAGTATAAATAACAATAAATACCCCAAAAATATGATGGTAAAGTGAAAATGATATTTATATTTGGCACGAAATAGGTGAAATGCTTTAAAAAATTCAATCCATGAGAAAGAAAAGAATGTTAATAGCAGCTGTTGTCGCACTCGGATTTTTACCCTTTGTTCGTGTTTTTTCACAGGAAGACTCTGAATCCGGATTCAGTGTGGGTTCAGATTTTTACAGCAGCTATATCTGGAGAGGCACAAAATATGGATCGGGTCCGGCGGTGCAGCCATCAATGAAATATTCAAAAGATTGGTTTACAATTGGCGCCTGGGGATCATTTGACTTTTCGGAGTACCAGGAAGCTGATCTCTTCTTTTCTGTTGCACTCCCTGCAGGTTTCAGCCTCGGTGTTACGGATTATTATTTCCCGGGGATGGAATATAGTGACTATTCTGAGGCTTCAGGCAGTCATGCTTTTGAACTTAACGGGGGATTTACTGCAGGGAATTTCAATCTGAGCGCAAATTATATTTTTAACAAGGCCGGAGGAGCAGGTTCATCAGGCGGGGACAAATATTTTCAGGCCGGGTATTCCTTTAAGTTCTTCAATATTTTCCTTGGTGCCGGCGATGGCTGGCATACTTATGAGAGCGAAACCGGGGAGAGTAATTTTGCTGTATGCAATCTGGGTATTGGGACTTCAAGGACAATTAAAGTGACAGATTCTTTTAATATACCGGTAGCCGGGCAGCTTATATTTAATCCCGATAAAAATCAGATGTTCCTTGTTGTCGGATTTACCCTTTGATCCATTTACTGAATCTGGCATCTCCGGAAATATTGCCAGATAGTTGTTACTAATGCTTATTAATTATGATTTTTAAACTTTGTGCTATGAAAAAAAGATTGAAAAAGAGTATGTTGATCCTGGTTTTATTATTTGTGAGTATTACAGGATTGATAGCTTCAGACGGAACTGAGATTGACTCCGGAGCGACAGCCTGGATGCTCACATCAACTGCACTGGTTCTGTTAATGATCCCTGGTCTGGCAATGTTTTACGGAGGACTGGTTCGTTCAAAGAATGTGCTTGGCACTGTGATGCATAGTTTTGTTGCAATGGGTATTATAACTGTATTGTGGATAATCGTGGGGTACAGCATGTGCTTTGGACAAAACACCCTGGGAGGATGGTTTGGATGGAACTCGGACTACTTTTTCCTTAAGGGGATTGATACAAATATCCTGGAAGCAAAGGTTCCGGAATATGTATTCTCAATGTTCCAGCTCAAATTTGCCATTATCACCCCGGCATTAATAGCAGGAGCTTTTGCTGAGCGGGTTAGTTTCAAGGCTTACTGTTTCTTCATCGCATTATGGAGTCTTCTTGTCTATAATCCGCTTTGTCATTGGGTATGGGCATCAGATGGTTTTCTTTTTAACATTGGTGCAAAAGGGGCAATCGATTTCGCCGGAGGAACTGTCGTTCACATATCTGCCGGGGTAAGCGGACTTGTTGCGGCATTATTCCTCGGATCACGGAGGGGTTATCCTTATCAGGTTATACGTCCTAATAATCTTGTGATCACTATGCTTGGTGCTGGATTGCTCTGGGTGGGATGGTTCGGTTTCAATGCCGGAAGCTCTGTTTCGAGCGGGTTAAGCACCGCCCAGGCTCTTACAGCAACCCAGGTCGCTGCGGCTGCCGGAGCTTTGACATGGATACTAATAGAAAGTTTCCACCAGGGAAAAGCAACTGCACTCGGATTTGCCAGCGGGATACTTGCCGGACTTGTTGCAGTTACTCCCGCTGCCGGTGTGGTTCAGCCATATGGAGCATTGATACTCGGAATACTGGCTTCTACTGTATGCTATATGGCTATTCAGGCTAAAAACAAACTTGGTTATGACGATAGTCTCGATGCATTCGGGATTCACGGTGTTGGGGGTATCACAGGAGCACTTTTCCTTGCCTTTTTTATCCGTCCATCCTGGATGGCAGAAGCCGCAGCTGCCAATGGAGGTTCATGGTCGGTATGGAACCAGCTCGGAGTTCAGGCAATTGCCGTCGGAATTGCAATTGCTTTTTCGGCCGGGATGACATTCATAATAATATTCTTGCTGAATAAGTTCATAAGGTTCAAATCAACCGAAGATGATGAAATGGCTGGGCTTGACAGATCTTATCACGGAGAAAGAGGTTATGGAATGCTCAATCCAAGCTAAATTAAACAAGAGTAAAAAACTATAGTATGAAAATAATTACTGCAATAATACGTGAGGTTCAACTTGATAAAGTGCGGGAAGCACTAATAGCAGCTGAAATTACAAGAATTACTGTGAGCCGGGTTTCAGGCCATGGCCAGCAAAGAATTGAAGAGATGTACAGGGGGCAAAGGATCATTCCTGACCTTATTCCTAAAATAAAGATAGAAATAGGTGTAAATGAGGATTTTGTTGATATCACAGTCGATGCCATTCTCAGATCGGCAAGAACAACAGATGGGGAAGAAGGAAACGTTGGTGATGGCAAGATCTTTATCACTCCTCTTGAAGAATGCATAAGGATCCGTACAGGAGAGAGAGGCGGATCAGCAATATGAAATAAGGACATGCCAAGGCATGTCCTTATTTTGAAAAATAAACCCTGTAATCCCCTTCACCTTTTTTATCCAGCCAGTGTTTGTAATTCAGGCTTATGGTTTTATCGATCAGAGGTGCCGGAATAAATGGTGCAATAATTTCCAGTATCTCATTTTCTTTAAGTCTTTTTATAGCTGAAAGTACCTCATGAACCGGTTGTTCATCCTTGTTAAGCATTTCACGTACATCGATAGTTGATACAACTGCTTCTTTCTTAAACCAGTCGGGACAAATGGTCAGGTATTTCAAGCCTGTATCGTCCAATTGTTCAATATTACCCTGTCCGGCTTTTTCCCGAAGCCTGTTAACAAGCTCTTCCACATTAAGGCCTCCGATAGTTGCTGCCTGGCTTATATTTGTAATTCTGGCAATAGTCTTCCTTAGAATTGGATTCTTTAATTTCTTAAACTCCGGAGCATAGCTGATCAGTATATCTTCTAATTCCGGGTAAGATTCCAGGAGGTCATAGATTTTTGTTTTTGGTGTTATAATAAGTTTCTCCATAGCCTATTCCTTATTATCTGTATAGGTTAAAATCCTTTTTTCGCCTTCAAGTTTTCTTCCGCTGGTCAGATCCTGCGAGACCTCGAGAGTTCCTAAGTATTCTCCGTTCCCGTCGCGAAGCGCAAAATATTCGATATGGATGAACTTACCCTGCATTTGTATCCAGAAAGGTGCATGTGATGCTCTCCCCGATTTGAAATCGTCAAGGATCTTCTCGATAATATGAACACTTCCAGGAGGATGACATAATCTTACATCACGGTTTATTATAGAACGGCTGCGGGCAAAAATACGCTCCCTGCCCTGTGTAAAGTATTTCACTTTATCATCCTTGTCGACAAAGGTCATATCTACAGGCACAGTATTTAATATTGCCAGTATCTCTTTAGCGGAAAAGCTTCCGGAGGGTAGTTGAATAAGCTCGTTTTCATTTAGTATGCCAGTATTTTCATAGGCTTCAGAAGCCATCCCATCAGGTTTCCAGTCAACTTCGGGATCGTAGAGAGTGAATCCGAATTCAAGTGTTTGCCTGTGAATATGCCACCAATCTTCAGTTGTTAACACATCCATGCACATCGGAAAAAGAATATCTTCTTCCTTTTTTGTCATGTCATCCACAGCTTTTACCACGGGTTCAAAAAGGATTTCAAGAGCATCCTCCAGATCGGATTTTTTCAGACCATCGGTCCTGAGTATTTCAATACACCCTTTTAACTGGTCCCGGATCTCATCATGTTTGCCCCACATCACTTTGGGTGGTCCTGTAATCTCATTTTTTTCCAGATAGGGAAATAACAGATATTCCTTGCGTTTATAGTGCTTATCAACATCCATCAGATCATTAAAACATGATTGTAATTTAAGTGCATGTTCTCTGAAATTACCTTCTGTCACAGCATAAAGAGTGCCTAAAAGCATCCTGGTTTGTTCAACTACTTTCCGCAATTCCTTGTTTTCGTGCTTAAACACATCAACCGGATGTCCTTCAGGTACAGCTTTTGCGCCACTCTGATCTATGTGTCCGTCGAGAACTTCTCCGTGCACATCGCATAATTTAAGTACTTCTGTTTCAGGCAATCCCTCTGCTATTAGCTCCTGTTCCACCTCAACCACTTCACCATAGGGGATCTGCCGGAGGGTGCTGACAAGCTCGGCACGAACCTGCTTTGGATTTTCTCCCTGGTGCAGTTTAAGAATAAGCTCTTTCAGCTTTTCTTTCCTGTACTTTGAATTATTTATCAGTTCGCTCATAAAAGTCATTTTAGAAGAACATTATTTTATCGGGATCAGATCTTGAGTTTTAATCTTAGCGGGCATAAAGATCCCCAACACTCCTTTCAGACCAACGCTCATTACTATGTTATAGAAAAATGAAATGAATCCGATAAAGATCAGAGAGCCTGAAACTGCGGCCAGTATCATAAACAGATTAAACTCACCGTTTATATATAAAGATCTTCGAAGCATCCCGTTAAGTCCGGCCATACCCATAAATGCACCCATCCCGATCCCCCCGATCAGGTGACACCAGAAATGGACATTAACAAGTTTCTGACTATATACTTTTGCTCCATTTGTAAGGATTGGGAAAAGGATATAAATAGCTGAATAGAGCGTCATTGTCAGACCTACCAGAATGGCAACATGAACATGCGGTCCAACAACCCACTGTGTATTGTGAAGTATTCTGTTCAATCCGACATCGGCCTGCATGATCCCGGCAGGTACTGCAAGCGCAAAACCAAGCAGACCGCCAAGCAGGAATTTCAATGGATTTGTCATTTTAAGAGGCCGGGCGCTCCAGAGAGTAGCCAGAGTGATAAAGAATGCAAGCCCCTGTGTGATCAGCTCGAATGCGGTAACCATTTCACCTGAAACAACCTTAAGAATAGCAGGCTGAGCCTGATCGGAAAGTAAATGATGCGACCAGACGGTCCACGAAACGACAAGTTCAACCAGCAATGCTGCCCTGGCTATGTTTTGCATAAAGAGCGGTTTGTTTGTTATAAGCATCGCAAGAAGATACCAGGTTCCTGCTACAAAGATCAGAACCAGTCCGTCAGCTATCAGATCAAGGCCCCACCAGAACCAGTTTTTATACAGAAGAGCATCAATTGCAGTTTCTTTCAGATCGAATCCCAATATTGAGCCAACCATGTAGACAAGGATTAATACACCTGTAAAAAGAATTGTAATAGTATTTAATGCCATGTCGACACTACCCCTTGCAACTGCTGCCACAGGAAGCGGTACCAGATGTTCTTTTTTATTTTTTCTGAAAAGGTTTGCAAAACCCGTGAAACCAAGAGCAGAGGACAATAAAGCACCCGACGGCTGTTTCTCCCATCCATCCGGTGTATAGGAAATCGTTTTGAAAATATTGATTATAAACAATGCAGTTCCAACCATTACAAGTGCGATCCCGACTATAAAGAAAGTCCCGCCCCAGACACTGAATTGCGAAAAGTCGGCAGGAAGCGGCCAGTAAAGAGTATACAGGGGAGAGTAATGACTTACAAATCCTGCAAACCAGAAAACAAATGTTCCGACAGCTATCAGGAGAAAGGTCCAGTTACCCATCTTAATGCTCCAGAGCGGCTTCTTCATCAGGAACGGAACGAGGAATAAAAATGCTCCGCAGACAATCGAATATGTCGAACCGAATATTCCGACAAGTGGATGAGCGGTAAGAATAGCAAAAAACTGGGGCTCGGTTATAAATGGGAGAGGCTTTACCTCATAGAGCCTCATTAGCATGCCTTCAATCACAACAAAACCAAAATAAATAAGACCAACCACAACAAAACGCAGCGTCAGCTTTTGCATGGGAGTAAGAGTGTCAGACTTGAAAAGTCCTTCCTCACCATTAATTAATGTTTTTGAGAAATTCATACTGTTAGTGTTTTAAGTTTACTGATTTGATTAGTTTGCTGCGCTTACCGGCACAACTTCAACCGCGTTCTTTACGATCATGAATACTCCTTTCGGACCTGAGTATTCCGTGGAACGGATTGTATAAACCCCCGGCCGGTCAAAATGCCAGATCACATCATTCCGGTGCCCTGGTACAACCTGCATCTGAAAAAGCATGCTGTTATCTTCTCTGAAAAGGCCAAACCCGTAGGTCAGATCCTCTGATTTTACATCAAAAAGAACATCATCATTAACATTAATGATCATTTTTTCTGACGGCAGAATGAACTGATGGCTTTTAACAGTAATACTAAACGTCTTGTCAGGCGTGTAATCCGACCTGTTAAGATCGACATGTGTCCAGGGGATAGTATTATACGTAATTATATGCAACGAAACACCCAGAACCGTAAGAAAACCGACAAATGTATAGAACAATGCAGGTTTGACGCCTTTCCCGTTGCCGTTACCAGTCACTTTCCAGGCGAACCAGGCAACAAGCATAATGATGACAATGCAATAAGCTGTATATGCAATTGTCTGTCCAGTGAGTACCATTTGTGAATCAACCATAGGACCTCCTTTTTTAAGTATTATTTATTTTGGTTTGAAATATCTTTTCCCCGGGCAGTAAATCAGCTAAAGATGTTTGCTTAAGTACCATAAGAATATCATTTCTCATCCTTATCCAGATGGGATGCAAATAACAGCTGTGATTGAACGGGCATTCATCAAATCCCATAACGCATTTGTTTAAGCTTTCAAGTCCTTCGGTAACTTCAACTATATCAGCCAGAAATATTGTGGATTTATCCCTGCTGAGTCTGAATCCGCCATTCCGGCCATTGA
>CAZCQC010000062.1:0-6586 GCA_964500155.1 uncultured Rikenellaceae bacterium
TGAGCGGAGATCTTTTGACCCACAGCTCCCATCATCCATTGCTGAGGAGTCAGACGCCCCTGGCAGAACATGCGGTCGATCTCACTGCTGAGGTTCTTCCCTTTTAAGTACTCCTCAATCTGATACTGTACAATATGACCGTAAGAATAATTCGGAAGATAAAGCGGCACTTCAACCATATGAGAATAGATAGCAAGGACAGGTGAATCCTTAACCCCAATAATGGGGGCAAAATACCTGTTCCATATTTCGACTGCGAAACCTGTCATGGTCTCTTTCAATTGAGCAGGAGTAGCCTCGGGGTTGTCATAAAGCCACTTCCATGATTCCATTTCAACCATACCGACACCCATTATCTCCATAAGTGACCAAGCAGCATTCAGAGTTTCCATTTTGTCTTTGTCAGGAGCGTTATCCTTCATGTCGAGGAGCATAAGGTTCCGGTTTTGAAAAACAAAAGCCAGAGCTTCAGTTATTGCAGTGTTAGGTACACCAGCCATCGTATAGTTGTCGACATCATATAAAGAAATGGTCTGTTCAACATTATGTCCGAATTCATGAACAGCGATTTCATATCCTTTGTAGTCCATACCTTTTTCAGATATCCTGGTGCGCAGGTGCGCAAGGGATCCTTTCATGGCTGCACCGGCCGCATGCCCTGAGCCCCTGGCCGGATCAACCACGATCTTGTCGGAAAGATATTTTGCCCTTTCAGGATTCCAGCCAAGCTTTTCCAGTACGACAGGCATCCGGGCTTTAAATGCCTGAGGATTGGGATAGAGAGTTGAGGTTTTAGCGGTAAGCTGATCTTCAGGGATACTGCTGCGGCTTTTGAAGCCGTCGTACCATATATCGTATGGTTTCAGATCGCGTCCCAGCCTCCCTTTTATCACAGGCCCAAGCTTTACAAGCTGAGGAGAGCTTAAATATGAAATAAAAAGAGCTTCCACCTCATCCTGCGAGATCTCCATCTCCCCTGAGAACTTTCGCAATATAGCAGTGTTCATCTCAGGATTATATGGATCAATTTCCTTCATTGCCCTGAAGATATTTGCAATATGTTCGTACCTGGTGTCGGATTCAGCAGCAGCTTCAACCTGAGAACCATTTTTTGTCACTTTATTGGAGAAAGGTGCCCATTCATATCCCGGATTATTTATAACGATCTTTGGGATATCCTGTTTTATAATGTGTTCCATGACTTCATAGATCATTTCCTGCTTTTCAATCCCTTTTTCACCTTCTGCATAATGGGACTTCAGCTCATCACGCAAGTTCCAGTGAGAAAGCAGCACCATGTCGGAGGGGAACAACTGCCGTCCGTCATCTGTCAGCAGGTGCCCCATGCAGATATTATATTCGGCGATATACATTTCTGCATTCCCGACTGCTGTATTGAGAGCCTGGCTAAGCCCTGCAGGCACTCTCGAAATGAAGTAATCACCAAGACGGGCCATTGCCCATTCATCACGACTCCATCGGGGTCCCAGTTTTTCTTTTTCTTCGAGGGTGTAGTAAGGAAAATTGAGCGCAATATAAAATGCAATTTTATTTGAATAGAAATCGTCAGACAGGTGGGAGCTGACCGAATAAGTACCGAACATACGGTCAATGTCATCTATTCCACCAGTAGCTTCATCGAGATTCTTTTTAAGGTCCAGCGTTATCTCGTTATAGTTCCCGATAAGGGATTCGAAATATCCGCTTATTTTCCTGAATGCAGTTTTTCTTTTTTCAGAATCAGGTATAAAGTTGTTTTTCACAAAGTCGGAAAAATCTGAAACTGTTCCGTCCTCTTCCCTCCAGAGCGATCCGGCATGCCGGACACCCTTCTCAAGAAGAATGGCATCAGCTGAAGGATTTAAGATTTTGACGCTGTCAATTACAGATTTGATTGTTGGATCATTGATAAATGCTGACGTGGCAACAGCTGATTTTTTAGTATTGGGTGATGAGCAGGCAGCCGCCAGGATCAGGATCAGTAGCAAAGCTTTTTTCATGATTCTTTTATTTTTTTACCACGGAGTGGCACGGAGTTTTTCTGAGTTCCACGGTTTTTAACTCTGTGGAACTCCTTTTAACTCTGTGTAACTCCGTGTTTAAGTGGATTTCATGTTTTTATTCTACAAATTGTTTCGCATAATATTTTGCTGTCAGCTTTTCACCGGTCGATTTTTCGATCATATCGTTCCAGTAATATCTTGTACCCGGCATAAATACTTTGTACTTCAGGTAGTCACCAACAGCCTTTTCACCGACAAAAGACCTGGATTTTGCAATATTCGTTGTAATGTAGTAGTACCACTGTGATGCAAGCATTTCACCAAGCAGGTAATTATGATAGTAGCACGGATAAAGTGCAACATGGATCTTAGTAGCCCAGTCAGGCATATTCCGGCCTTCGGGTTTGTTCAGCAGCTGGTATTTCTCAACCATATTCCACCATTGCCGGTTAAGATCCTGATCGGGATCTTCATACATTGATTTTTCGAACCGGTACATCACCTGTGCCCACCTGCTGAAGACAAGCATCTGAAGCCGGAGTGCATTTTTGCCTGCCGGCATTATCTTTTCGCTTTCATCTTTATCAATAAGCCCCATCTCATTCATCCAGGCCGGATCGGTGGCGAATCGTCCAAACAGGTTTGCAATTGCCTCGGTAGTAAATGAGTGAGCAGCATCCCTGAGAGTGAAAGGCAGGCTTTTGTCGTTGTAGTAAGAGTATACTCCATGTCCGAGTTCATGAAGCATCGTATTCATCCAGTATGAATCGGGCTTAACATTGTCGAGTGTCCTTACATCGCCTGAGCGGTCAATGTCGGTGCTGAAAGCATGCTGGTTCTTCCCGGGTTTCTCGTACAAATCACTTTTTGCCAGGATTGCATCCACGTTCAGTCCGATCCCGGCGTAAAAATTAGCAGCTAGCTTTACAGGATCCTGGTTTTCATAGTATTTATCAAAATCAACCGGATAGATTTCTGGAGCTTCCTGGAAGAACCTGTTCTGATAATGCCATGGTTTGAGTTCAGTAATTCCGAGGTTGTACTTTTTTGCGAAAAATGCATCGATATCTCCCTTAAGTCCGGCAAAACTCTCTCTTGTAAGGTCATCAAGCTCGTCAAATATCTGAGTCACTTCTGCCGGATCCTGACCCGAAAGCTTTAATGTCATTTCATGATAGTTGCTGAATCCGGTCTTTCTGGCAATCAGATTACGATGCTTTACCAGCCTGATGATATCATCAGCTACAACAGGTCCTATCATCTTATGAGCCTCCCAGGCAGACTGGAGATCGGAACTTATTTTCGAATTCTTCAAAATTTCCTCTATCTGGTTATCACTCAGTTCCTTTCCGTTCAGGTTAGCCCTGAAGTTAGAGTATTTCTTGCTTATCTCAGTCTCCATTCTTATCTGTTCAGCCAGAAGGTCAGGATCCACCTGTCCCCCAAGATAAAAATTGTAAATAAGGTCAAGCTGACGGGCAAGGAGTGAGTCTTTTACCAGGCCACCTTCTTTCAACTTTTTGAGTTGATTAAAAGTTGAACTGTCGGTATAGATTTTCGTGAGTTCAAAAGAGGCTTTTTCGCTTTTCGCCCAATCCTCATCCGTTCCTGTGATGTTTGCATTCCAGGAAGCCAGGGCTGCCTCCTTGTAAAGTGGAATTACTTTCGTTTCGTAAGCAGAGATAAAATCTTTCATTTGTGTTTCAGCTTTTTCCTGTTTTGAGGTGCATCCGGCCAGCAATGAGATTGCCAGCACAGTGGTGACCAGCAGAAGATAATTTTTCATGAATTTCTGTTTGATTTATACAAATATAGTCTGTTTTTATTCAAGAGATCCTGTAAATTTTTCAACTTCATACAGAATTTCACACGATTTGACAAGTTCCTGCATTCTTGTGTGATCAGGGTACAGGGGCCTGTCGATGTCAAGAAAATCAACATACTTTCTGATGACATCCTTTGCTTTCTGGACACCTGTCCCGAATTTATATTCCTCTTTCCTGAAGTCAAGTGCCTGTGCGGCAGCCATGAATTCTATGCCAAGAATACCATAGGCGCAATCGAGGATCTGATTGTTCTTTATTGAAGTGTTCATGCCCATTGAAACAAAATCCTCCTGGTCGGCAGCTGCAGGTATCGACTGTATCGACGCAGGCACCGAGAGAATCCTCTGTTCAACAATAAGAGTGTCGGCAGTATACTGGCTTAACATCATCCCTGAAAACATTCCGGCCCCTTTTGTGAGGAAATCGGGAAGTCCAACACTCAGAGCCTGGTTGTTCATCCTGTTCATCCTTCTTTCCGACAATACGCTTACCATTGTGATGCATGCTCCGGCCATATCCATTGGTACACATACAGGTGATCCCTGGAAATTGGCGCCTGAAATCTGAATATTCTTTTCAGGGAAAAAGACAGGGTTATCTCCAACTCCGTTAAGCTCAATTTCAACCTGCGATTTTGCGTAGGCTAACATATCATGGGCCGATCCAATAACCTGAGGAGTGGACCTCATTGAATAGGCATCCTGAACTTTAGATTTTACTCTGCCTTCTTTCAGATCTCCTCCCGAAACACATTTGTTTATTGCGTTTGCACTCCTGACTGCCCCCCTGAATCCTCTGACTTCATGAAGAAGGGGAGTATAGGGCTTCATATTAGCTTTCAGAGCTTCGAGCGACATCGAAGCGGCTATTTCAGCCTGTTTCAGCCAGTTGTTTGCATCAACAAGCCAGATTGCGCTCATTGCAGTGAGCATGTTCGATCCGTTGATTGCGGCCAGTCCGTCGCGGGCCTGGAGCCCCGGGACTATTATGTCAGCTCTCTTCATGGCTTCCGCTCCTTCAAGAAGCTCCCCGTTATAATACGCTTTCCCTTCACCAAGGAGCAACAATGCAATCTGCGACATCGGTGCCAGATCGCCCGACGCTCCAACTGATCCTTTCTGGCAGACAAATGGAGTCACCCCTTTGTTAAGCATTTCCACCAGAGTTTCGGTAATCTCAGGTCGGTTTCCTGAATTTCCGTGTGCATGGACGTTTATCCTGCCCAGCATTGCGCCTCTCACTGTCTCTAATGAGGCCGGATCGCCAATGCCGGCAGCATGATTATAGACGAGATATTTCTGGAAATCTTTGATCTGGTCATCATTCAAAACAATCTCCGAAAACTCACCGATACCCGTGTTTACTCCGTACATTATCTCGTGTGCGGCGATCTTCTTTTCAAGCATCTCGCGGCAGGACTTTATTCGTTTCCTGGCTTCAGGATGAAGTTCCACCTTCTGACCATGGCGGGCTACATTTACTACATCGTTTACGGTCAGACCACTACCCGTTATTATTAAATTATTCATCTGTTCTGGTTTAAATACAATTGGTGAAATTATAATACACGAATTCAATCTGATTTTTCAGATCGAAAAAAAAGAAAATAGGATGAATCCCCGGAAAAAGATCAGCAGAGTCCGGAACGGTTGATTTTAATCTTGTATTCAAGAATCCAGGTAAATTCCATGGCTATGAATTGATAATTCAAAATTATAACAAATTGGGTTAATTCCTATCTTTAAGTTGAAATCAGAATCAGGGAAATGAAAGAAATAGAGAAATAGAGAAATAATGAAATATGAATAGAATTATTACATGCCTGCTTCTTGCGGTACTGATTATTTCGGGGAGCCATTGCAGGTCGAAGGAAAAACCGGTGAAGCAGGCTGAAGCCTTTCATTCGCGCGACAGCGGCTACCTTTTTGATGGCAGAACGCTCAATGGATGGGAAATATCGGACTTTGGTACCGAAGGAGATGTTTATATTTCGGACGATAAGATCGTACTTGGTATGAGTGACGGCTGTACGGGAATAACCTGGAAAGAGGAGTTCCCTGATGCCGATTATGAGGTTACTCTTGAGGCAATGAGAGTTGATGGTAATGACTTCTTCTGCGGTATGACTTTTCCCGTTGGTAAGGATCCATGTTCCCTGATCGTTGGTGGCTGGGGAGGAGCAGTTGTAGGCCTGAGCAGCATTGATGGAATGGATGCTTCGGAAAATGAGACCACGTCGATCAGAAAATTCGAAAAGGAGCACTGGTACAGAATACGCCTTAAAGTCACTGAGGCGGTAATAGAGGTATGGATTGATGATGAAAAAGTTATCGATTTCACAATTGGTGATAATTTCCTTTCAATACGCCCCGAAGTTGAACAGTCAAAACCTTTCGGGATCGCATCATGGAGAACAACGGCGGCAATCCGGAATATTCGGTTAGCTCCCCTCCCTGGAGAGTCTGCCAGGCTTCGGCGGGGGGATGGGGGTGGGTTAAAGTAAGTCATAAGTCAACCACCTCCCCCTGACGCTTCAGTCAGGGTACTCCTCCTTAGAAAGGAGGAGAAATTTACGGCATTTAATGTCAATACTTTCCCCTCCTTCTCAAGGACGGGACGGGGTGGTTCTGTATTCTTATAAAATACTACATAAGGCAGGTGTCACGTTTATACAGTTAAAGTATAATTCTTATGAAATACTCCACTTACTTAATCCTGCTTACAATCCTCTTTACTTCGTGTAAAACAAACGAACTT
>CAZCQC010000063.1:0-18541 GCA_964500155.1 uncultured Rikenellaceae bacterium
CGAAATAATCACTCTTCCTTTCATTGAGGATAAGCTATTGGTAATTACAAAAATATAAAAAAACATCTATTCAGAACGTTAAAATCCTATTTTCGGGATTTGAAACTCAAAATGAATTTCACTAATCCTGCGATCAGATCAAAATATAGTACGAAATATAAAAATATTATGCCGGTAAAAATTATTGAAATATTAAAAACAAATGTGTCAACCCTGGTTCCAAAAATATTCTTTGATGGTGCAAAAAAATGAGTTCTGAATTCTAAAAATCCCTTTTGGTCAGGATCAAGATAAACAGGGTGCGTGTTCTGAACAAAGGAATTTTTGTTTCTGAGGATTTTATCCGGTTCATAATACCTGGTTACTATCTCTTCAAGTTTGTAATTGTAATACCTCTTTTCAAGTCTTCTTAATTTTTCCTCGTTAAGTTTATAAAAATGATCCCTGAGATCTGAAGCTGAATTTGATATTTTTGTAAAATAGGTTCCGGCCTTTGTAATGTAGGACGACAGGGAATCAGCTATTAACGGTGTAAACTTTTCTGGTTCCAGAGAGTCGTTGTATTTGAAAGGCGGAAGATTATTGAATGTCGAAATCCTTGCTGTCTCGTTTTTAATGAGTATGAGATTGTTCTTAGTCTCAGAACGGTCCTCCTTTGGATTTCTGTAATCCAGTACAACGTTCTGAAGCACTTTTGTAAGTTCCGGAAGCCTGTACACATTGTTAAAATCAGCCTGGCTGATCTTTTTCTGGATTGAATAGAATGTTTCCTTGCTGGCATTGTATTCAAGAGTGCTGTACCTGTTGTCCTTGAACTGGCTTACCATCAACGCTTCGTAAGTCCATCGCGTTGGCATTATCTCCGCTATCAGCGGCACTTTATCGATTCTGGTGATATTCCTGTTTAGCTTGTCAAAGGGAAACATTGCTCCGCTCAGGACCATCATTGGAATTATCAGAAGGGGTATGACAATATAGATAGTTATCACCGAATTAAATGATGAAGAGATTATCAACCCGAACATGTTGGCACAGAAGGCTGTTGTGAAGAGACTCATCCAGTAATTAAAATAGAGGCTTCTGATTTCAAGTATAGGGTTGGCAACGGCAACGAAAAGAAAAGACTGCAGCGCAGAAATTGCAACCAGCAAAGTAATCTTTGCCAGGAGGAAACTGCTTCTGCTCAGGTTAAGGAATTGTTCCCTTTTCAGAATTTTCCTGTCATGAAAGATCTCTTCAGCGCTTATTGTAAGCCCAAGAAACAACGAAACAATTATACTCATGAAAATGTAGGTAGTAATATTTTCATTTTCAGCGAAGTAATAGACATCTGAATCGGGATCAGGGATATACCTTATAATAAATGATAGGATAAAAGCCAGAACTGGTGCTTCAAGCAAGGTAAGAAGAATATACTCGGTATTTGATTTCTTACTGTTTAAATCTCTTGAAAGATAGAGCCTGAATTGTTTTAATCGTCCGGGTTTGTCGAGATTCCTTCCTGGAGCTTTTGTCACCTCATTGACAGGTTCCTCTGTGTTCAGGATTTTAAACCTGTCGGCCCACTGTTTAGGTTTGACTTTTCGTTTTTCCGTATAATTTCCGAACTCATCCACTACCTGTGCCTCGAGGATCTTGAATATGTTCTCAGGGTTCATATTTCCGCATGACGGACATTCCCCCTGGCTGGCATTTATTTGGGCATTAATTGTTTTGAAATGAATAACCGAATCGACAGGATTCCCGAAATAAACCATATAACCACCCTGATCGAGGATCACCACCTTGTCGAACATTCTGAAAATTTCGGAAGAAGGCTGGTGAATAACTGTGAATACCAGCTTTCCTTTCAGGGTGAGATCGCGGAGAAGGTCCATTATAATTTCTGAATCTCTTGACGAAAGTCCGGATGTTGGCTCATCCACGAACAGGACCGAAGGCTCCCTGATAAGTTCCAGTGCTATATTCAGACTTTTTTTTTGTCCCCCGCTGATGATTTTGTTAAATGGACTTCCGACTTTCAGGTCTTTCTTATCAAATAAACCAAGTGATGTAAGAAGTGTTCCTACAATCTGGTTAATCTCTTCTTCTGACTTATTACCGAGACACTGGCAGGCTGCAAAGTAAAGATTTTCAAATACTGTCAGCTCTTCAATGAGAAGATCGTCCTGTGGTACGAACCCCATTACTCCCTCAAGTTCTTTCTTATCCCTGACAATATCAAGCCCGTTTAAACTGACACTTCCTGCTGATGGTTCAATGATTCCGCTCATAAGATTCAGGAGTGTGGTTTTACCCGAACCGCTTGCCCCGAGGATCCCGATCAGGTTACCCTGTTCCGCTGAAAAATCTACATTCACCAGTGTCCTTTGCTTTTTATTGGGTCGGTAGCTTACCTTTTTCACGAAAAATGAAAGCTTCTGAGTCTGAACTTCAGAGAGGAATTTTGAATTGACATCGCTATAGTAGAAAGCATGCCTGTTCTGCGCTCTTAATGAACTACCCTTCGGAAATGAATAGATAATGTCCGACACTATTGGTATTCCGTTCAGATATAGCTGGTCCTTCGCGGAATACCTGATAAAGTAAAGATCGACACTGGCGATCCTCAGGATCGTTATCATGGTGTCGGAATACCCTTCATGCAACTTGTTGCATATCTCGCAGAGTGTTGTTCCGGGTCTGAGAACGAGAATTGCCGGATTTTGAAGTTTTTCGGGTTCAGTGTTTCTGACAAATTGTTCCACTGCAATAAATTCATCGGGCAGTATCCTGAAGACTTCAGAAACAATTGAAGTAATATTCAGCCTTTGAGGAGTGAACTTCTTGCTTAAATTAATAAGTTCATACAAACGGATCAGGACAACTATTTTTTGTCCCTTGTTAAGTGTCTTATTGATCTGTTTGCAGATATTTAAAATCTTTACAGAATCCCTGAGGGAAGGGGTGTTGTTTTCAGGAATCTCATCCACCTGTTTGACCGAACCTGTAAGATCATCGAAAAAAAGAACATATTTGATAAGTAAGTTTGAACCAAGCTGCTTTTCAAGAAAATTTATAACGTAATCACGTTCTTTCTGAATGATTCCTCCATCCTGCTTGACGACAAGGGCAAACAGCTCCATTAAAGCTTTTAGGATCTCTTCACTCATTTTTCAGCTGTGAATAAACCAATGTTTTGAAAAGCCCGACAATAAGAAGTTAACTCTTTTTTATACGGGGCTTTACAAAATTTCTCTGGATCCATCCTGGTACAATCGATGCACCGATGATCAGGTAAGGATAATAACTTATAATCCTCCATATTATTGCGATGGCAAGCGCCAGGCTTCCGACATAGGCAGGATCAGCGGGTATGGCGTCGGATATATATCTGCCAAGTATCAGTTCAGCAAAGCCGCTTCCTCCGGGAGTGGGGCTTATTATCATCATTATCCATGTAACAAGCTGTCTGGCAAATATCAGAAAATGGTCATTTATTGCGAAATATGCAACCAGGATCGCATTTACTACCCAGTATCTTGAGGTCCAGGAAAGGAATGTTGCTGTAAACGCCTTGATCCAGAACACAAAGGGTTTTCTTTTTAGTTCGTATGAGCTTTCTACAATATCATCCCCCGCTTTAACTGCAGATTCTTTCCAGCGTTTTAAAAAAGGAAGCCTGAAAAACCAGAGGATAGTCTTTTTGATCTTTACCGGATCGATAAAAAGACCGTATCCAACAAAGAGAACCCAGGCAAGGATTACGATATATCCTGCAATTGCAACAAAGAAAAGGTTATTCAATAAAGCAATGCCGGTTCCATGAAGTGAAGTCGTAAAAAGGATATCTCCCCCGACGATCATGAGAATCAACGGGAACATTATCACAAAATATAGCTCATCCAGAAATGATGTGGCCAGCACTATTGATGTACTTCTTCCGACCGTTATTCCTTCCTTATGTATGAACACCACTGCAACTGCAGTCCCGCCGACCGTTGACGGTGTTATTGCCGAGGTGAATTCCCACAGCATTATAACCCTGAAAGCCTGCCGCCAGTTAAGATCATTCTCCGACAGGATCCTTATCCGGATCATGTATCCCAGATCACGTCCGACCATGCAACACCAGGCTATCAAAAGCCAGAATAGTGCCCTCCAGGTGAAAGTCAGAAGGCTCAGGACATCGGTATCTATTTCTTTCAGGATAAACCATGCAACAACAGCAAGCCCTATCAGGATCGGAATTACAATTCTCCCGGGCTTTAACCTGCTTACAAGTTTATAGTGGTTTTCCTGCGACATATAAGAATGAATTATCGTGACCAAAGATCAAACAATTTTGCTTAAATTCAATACATTTAAAAGCCGGTCTCCGGAATCAGTTTCAGATCAATTAATTTAATATGCTAAATACCATGAATAAAGCAAAATACACTATTCGGACAATTTTCGCACTCTTCATGTTCCTCATCAGTTTCAGCATCGCCGGTCAGCCGGAGGGAAGATCAATCCTGGATTTTAATTCCGGCTGGAAATTTTTTAAAGGAGATGTAGCTGAAGGACAGAAGACGGATCTTGATGATTCGAAATGGCGCCAGCTTGATCTGCCTCATGACTGGAGTATTGAAGGTCCGTTCAGTAAAAACAATTACAGCTGTACTGCATATCTCCCGGGCGGAATTGGCTGGTACAGGAAGACATTTACTGTTCCAGATAAGGAATCAGGAAAAAAGGTATATATTTATTTTGAAGGGATTTACAATAACAGTGAAGTATGGATCAACGGGAGCTACCTCGGAAAGCGCCCCAATGGGTATATTTCATTCCAGTATGATCTAACGCCTTTTATAAATTTTGGTGAAGAAAACCTTATTGCCGTTAAAGTGGATCATTCGTTATATGGCGATTCCAGGTGGTACACGGGTTCCGGCATTTACAGAAATGTCATCCTGATAACGGAAGAACCTGTTCATATTAAGCAATGGGGGATATATACCAGAACGTCCGGAGTTACCTCTTCAGAAGCTCACCTCTCTGCCGATATTTCTGTTGTAAATGAAACAAATCACAATGTGAATATTAAAGTGATAAGCACACTGAAGTTTGGTAACGAAACCATTGCCAGGGCAACCGGAAAGGTCACCCTGGGATCAAAGGAAGAAAAGGTGGTTAACCAGCTCTTCGATGTTATCAATCCAAAGCTCTGGAGTGTTGATGACCCTTCACTCTACTCACTGGTTACTGAGTTGAGGGGCAGGGAATTGCTGGATAATACTGTTACAATGATCGGGTTCCGTGATCTGAAATTTGATCCCGACAAAGGATTCTTCCTCAATGGCAGAAACATGAAACTGAAAGGTATCTGCATGCATCATGATGCCGGAACACTTGGCTCTGCAATTCCGCTGGAAGAGATCGGACGACGTCTCGATATACTTAAGGAAATGGGATGTAATGCTATCCGGACAAGCCATAATCCGTTCTCTCCTGAATTCCTGGATCTCTGCGATTCGAAAGGATTCATGGTTATCGACGAGGCTTTTGATGAATGGGAACTTCCAAAGAAAAAATGGCTTGCAGGCTGGAATGCAGGAACTCCGGGGAAGGAAGGCTATGCTGTTAATTTTAAGGAATGGGCGAAACGCGATCTTCGCGATCTCATCCTGAGAGACCGGAATCACCCCTCAATAATTATGTGGAGCATTGGCAATGAGGTCGATTATCCAAATGATCCATACACCCACCCTGTACTTAATACTGAAGCCAATCCACAGACCTGGGCAAAATTCAGTGAGACCCTGCCGCATGCTGATCGTCTGGGGGAAGTTGCCGTAGAGCTTGCTGCAATTATAAAGAATCTCGACAAAACAAGACCGGTCACAGCAGGTCTGGCTTCGGCTCTTATGTCTAATGAAACAGGATATTCAGACGCGCTTGATGTTGCTGGTTATAACTACCAGGAATCAAGATATAAAGCAGATCATATCAAATATCCGAAAAGACCCCTTTACGGAAGCGAAAACGGAATGACGCTCGAAATGTGGAACTATGTTGCTGACAATGATTATGTGATGGGTCAGTTTCTGTGGACAGGCTTTGAATACCTGGGTGAGGCCGGTCGTTTTCCGGTACGTTCAAATACAGCGGGCATTATTGACCTTGCAGGAAACAAAAAGCCCGAATTCTTCTTTCGTCAGAGCATCTGGAGCGAAAAACCTATGGTCTTTATCGGGACCGCAGACAAAAATGCCAAAAGTGGCCCCGACAATCTCTGGTCACATAAGAGAGTGGAACCTGTCTGGAACTGGACTGAAGGTAAAATGATTAGTGTCAATGCCTTTTCAAATTGTGAGGAAGTTGAGCTTTTCCTGAACAACCGTTCCCTCGGTAATAAAAAAATGTCTGATTTTGTAAATCGTACAATATCGTGGGATGTTCCCTTCGAAAAGGGAGCATTGAAAGCCATTGCTAAAAACAAGGGACAGGCTGTCGCGGAATATGAGCTGAAAACAACCGGCTCTCCGGTTAAAATTGTTGCTGAGTGCAATGAAAAAATTATGAAAGCGGACAGGAATGATCTAGCACATATTTTAGTAACACTTTGCGACGAAGAGGGAAATCCCGTGTATACAGCCGGGAATGAAATTATTTGTGAAATTGATGGGCCGGTCCGTCTGCTTGGCATGGAGGATTCAAATCCTGCGAACACCGAAGACTACAAGGATAACAAACAGCATGCATATCATGGAAAATTGATGATTTATCTGCAATCGCTTGATAATTCAGGAAAGGCGACCATAAAATTGGCATCCGAAAATCTGGGTGAAGCAACTGTTGTAATTAATGTGAAGGAATAAACACTTATAATTTTATTTTTTTGTATATTTATTCTGTCTCGTTGTGTTTTCCTGATGTCATCAAGATTCAGGCATAAATATCGTATTGAAACATCCAGGTTAAATGGGTATAATTATTCTAAACCAGGTAATTATTTTATTACGATTTGTACGAAAGACCGGGAACCGTTATTCGGAGAAATTATAGATGAAAAAATCAAATTAACTGAGAAAGGGAAAATTGTTTCAGACTGTTGGTACGATCTGCCAAATCATTACCCGAATATTACCCTCGATGAATTTATCGTGATGCCAAACCATATTCATGGAATAATAAATATTTGCAATGGCACTGATAAAAAATTAAAACATGGTTTGTCCGAATTCATCCGTGCATTTAAATCATTTGCATCAAGGCGTATAAATGAATTAAATACATTAAATGTAGAGACAGGACTCAGACCTGTCTCTACATCAACCACATCCTATATTTGGCAACCACGTTTTTACGACCGCATTATCCGTTCCGATAATGAATTGAACCGAATCCGGTTATACATCAGAAATAATCCAAAAATTATACAACATAACGCGTAGTAGAGACAGGTCTCAGACCTGTCTCTACAATATTCCGCAAATTGAAAATTTTTATTCCCGGTTCAACAACCAATTTATTCCATTCGGCAACCTGTTTCCCCCGTTCTGCACATTTTATTTTTATCAGGTATTCTTATGGTCTTCCTTTGAAACGGATTAATTGATAAACCATAAAAATAAGTGCCATGAAGAACAATTTATTTCCACTCTTAGCAGTCGTTCTGATCCTTTCAGGAATAGTTATACCTGCTCCGTGTTACAGCCAGAATCATAGGGCGATAATAAATAAATATCTGACCAAATTACCGTCAGGCAAGCCTGAAAATAAAATGTGTAAATACAGGATGACAGCTGTTTATACAAACATGGATCTTTACGGTAATTTCACCAGTAAAATGTTGGTTACAGGAGACTATACAAGAGGCCTTGAAAATGACCAGGTTTCATGGAATAATGTTCTCATTTCAGGATCAAGTAAAAAATCAGGCCCGTTTGATGGAGGTGTGAAACAGGATTATATGGAAAAAATAACATATGTTCCATCATCAAAAATGTTGGAGACAGAAGCATTTAAGAATTTCCCTGTTAATGCGGAAAATGTTCTTGCGCGAAATCTGATCTGGGATATGATGACTATAGAAATGTTCGCCTGGGAATACTCAGATTCTCTGAAACTGAATCAAAAGTATATTATCCCTTTTATCACAGGGGAATTTAATATGGCTGAAATAGGCACCTATGAACATGCCGGAATACAACTTTGCTGGACAGGCATATCGCTGATGAACAACGAGATGTGTGCCGTGATTGAATACAGGGCAATTGACAATAAGCTTAATATTTCCATGGAGCAGATTAAAACCAGTGGCACTGAACAATACTGGGGAACAACCTGGATCTCACTGGAAAGCAAGCTGATTGAGCATGCAGAAATGTACGGGGGAACAATCCAGGAGATTTCAGTGAAAGGGCTGAATGACAAATTCCTCATCAAAACAATCAGGGAGCTTTGGGTAGAGAAGATTGATTAATCAGGTTGTTGGTTGATGGTTACTGGTTTCTCGTCACTCGTTAAAAATCCGCAATCAACAATTAACAATGAACAAGCAACAAGCAACAAGTAACCAGAAACAGGAATTTGTCTAAGAAATCGTAAATTTGACTATATGAAAAAACTTACACTTGAAAGTTTCCTCGATCAGAGCAAGCCATTATCGCATTTTCTCTACTTCATGATCACACTGGTGGCAGTGGTTTTTATATCACTTAAAAACGGAAATGCTCTTACCTCTTCAAATAAAATCTTTTTCTTTTTATTGGGCCTGATCCAGCTTGAGGTTTTCATCTTTGTTGCAAAGAAGATATTCGGTAAGGTCGATACCAAAGTTACAGGAGGGGAATTTACAAAGATTATTCTACGACGGTTTTCCCTCTTTATAATTATATGCTTCCTTGCAGCCCTGGTAATTATTTTGTTATGCCAATCCGCATTCACTTTGATAAAAGGAGGTGATTTGGCAGAGGTTCCAGGGAATTTCTTTGAACATGAATTCAGTAACTGGCTTAAATCCACATTAGGAGGACTGACCTTCGGGGCAATTATCTTCATAATAATCCAATGGCAGGATGCTCTTAAAAGAGAACAGAAACTGAGGGAAGAAAATCTTGTTTTTCAGAATGAAACTCTTAAAAGCCAGGTAAATCCTCATTTCCTTTTTAACAGTCTGAATACAGTCTCCTCATTGATCCAGTCCGACCCTGAAAAAGCTGAAGAGTTTATAAACAACCTTTCATCAGTCTACCGGTATATACTCGAAAACAGCAGGAAAGATAAAGTTCCGGTTCAATCGGAACTTGAATTGCTGAACCGGTATTTTGATCTTCACCGTATTAGGGATGAAGAAAAAGTTTCCTTAAGTATTGATTATTCCAACGCAGACAATTTTCAGATCCTGCCTGTCTCATTGCAGATACTTCTCGAGAATGCTATAAAACATAATTCAGCCACAAGAGAGAATCCCTTAAGGATTTCGGTTAGTTTCAAGGATCAGTACATTGTTATGATGAACAATTTGCAGAAAAAAGCCACACTGATTAAATCGACCGGAATTGGCCTCAAAAACCTGGCTGAACGTGTAAGGCTTATTACAGGCAAAACCCTAATAATTGAAGAGGATAGTAATTATTTTATTGCCAAATTACCTTTGTTAAAATGAATGTCCTGGTAGTTGAAAATGAGCATCCGGCTGCGGATAAGATCGTCAGGCTTTTAAAAAAGCTGGATAAATCGATTGTAGTAATGGATGTTATCGAGACTGTTGAGGAAGTAATAAACAGGCTTCAGGAGAATCCACAGCCCGATCTTATCCTGATGGACATCCAGCTCGATGACGGACTCTGCTTTGAGATCTTCGATACAGTGAATATAGATATCCCGGTTATTTTTACAACTGCTTATGATGAGTACACTCTCAGGGCGTTCAAGGTGAACAGCATAGATTATCTTCTGAAACCGGTTGATGAGGAGGCGCTACGGTCAGCTCTGATAAAATTTAAAAAGCTGAATGCTGATAAGGATCCCTTCAGGAGAGATTTCAGGCAGCTTATCCATGAATTCAGAAATCAGTACAAATCAAGGTTCCTTATAAGGATAGGCGATAAGTTCAGATCAGTGCCAGCCGGGGAGATAAGTCATTTCCACATAACTGAACGGAGCGTTTTTCTGAGCGATTTTAATGGCAGGGATTATGGTGTTGATTATTCCCTTGACCATTTGCAGGAGATGCTTGATCCCCGTAAATTCTTCAGGATTAACCGGGAATGCATAGTCAATATCGATTCAATCTCGCTGATGTACAGCTATTCATCGAGCAGACTGCAACTCACCCTGAAGGATCAGGAACAAACCGAACTTTTTGTTGTAAGCCGCGATAAAGTGGCGGATTTCAAAAAATGGATAGATAAATAATCATTAATTCTTCCCCATGAGGAAACAACCATACATAAATACAATCGACGAATATTTAGCAATATGTCCTGTTAATATCCGGAAGATTCTTATCGAGCTGAGAGAGATAATCAAAAAAGCTGCTCCACAGGCTGAGGAGAAAATCAGTTACCAGATGCCTGCTTTTTATCAGAAGGGAGTTCTTGTATATTTTGCCGCCCAGAAAAACCATATAGGCTTTTACCCGACATCCTCCGGAGTTGAAGCATTTAAGGAGGAGTTGTCAGAATACTCCGTCTCAAAAGGCGTTATCAGATTACCATACGAAAAACCATTACCGAAGAGGCTGATATCCGAAATCGTCAGGTTCAGGGTGATTGAGAATCTTGAACAGGATGAACTGAAAAGAAAGAAAAAAGGCAGATGAGAAAACTAGTTCAATTGACATTGATTGGAGTTATCTTGTCAATCACAGTATGCGGAGTTATTGCCCAGCAGGAAAATAAGGCTGAGGAATTAATGATTTCTATTAAGTCAGGGGACTTGATAAAAGCCCTTGAACTGGTACAAAATATCGATTCGGTAAATTATACTGACGCAGGTGGAACGAGCCTCCTGATGCGTTCAATTGAGGCTGGTTATACGAAAGTATCTGAAACACTGGTTGATAAAGGTGCAAATCTCGATTACAGACGATCTGACGGAGCAACTGCCCTGATCCTGGCTTCCCGTTTCGGTCATCCAAATGTTGTTAGTTTACTGTTGGCTAAGGGTGCAAAGCCCGATTTGAAAGCTATTGACGGATCCACTGCCCTTATCTGGGCTTCTATCAGAGGGCGGACCTACATCGCAAAATTATTGCTTGATAACGGTGCAAATCCTGATGTTCAGGATCATGATGGATCAACAGCACTGATGTGGGCTTCATTAAGCGGAAACACAGATGTCGTAAATCTTTTAATGGATAAAAATGCAAATTCCGGTTTAATGCGTTCTGATGGAGCAACTGCACTTATAATTGCAATTGAGGAAAGGTTGGATGAAATGGTAAAGGTTTTGCTCGACAAGGGAGCAAATCCGGATCAGCCGGGAAGCAATGGAATAACAGCAATGATGCGCGCATCCCAGCTTGGACGAACAGAAATCGTGAGAATTCTTCTTGAAGAAGGCGCAAATCCCGATTTTCAGGGTAAAAACGGATATACTGCTCTCATGGTAGCTTCGATGAATGGTCAAACGGATATCGTTACAGAGTTATTGAACAATAATGCAAACAGGGATCTGAAAAATGCAGATGGAAAAACTGCTCTGGATCTTGCGGCTAATCCGGATATAATTAGTTTGCTAACAAGCACTAAAAACCCTGAATAAATTTCAGTTCCCAACATATGTCCTCTCTTACAGATTGTTCGAATCCTATGCCCACGGCACCTTTCAAAGATTATCTTGTGTCAAACAATGCTGGTCAATGGCCAGGTCAATAGGTTTTTTCCGGGTTCCTGGAAAAGATTGAGTTGTTTCCCTATAACCTCAATACTAAATTTGCAGATAGAGTAGAATAGGAAGGTGTAATTCAGAAATAAATTTGACTTCAGCTCTACGATGGTGTAACTTTGATATCAGGTTTAAAAAGAAGTATTATTCAGCCATAAAATGAAACATACAACTTTGACAGCCTCATTTTTTGCATTGTTGCTCTGCAGTTGCAGTCATTATTATTATGTGGCTGGTGTTCAGAATGTCCCGTTGTTAAGGGAAAAGGATGAGTTCCATCTTTCGGGTTTTATCGGAGGCTGGGATGAATCAAGTTGTATCGAATTACAAAGTGCTTATTCGGTAACAGATAAAGTCGGGATTATGGCTGATTTTATGACAGCATGGGGAGGTGATGTTTCAGAAAATGATTATGGTAAAGGGTCATACTTCGATGGTGCAGTCGGATATTTTAAACCAATAAAAGAATCTGGGGTATTTGAAATTTACGGAGGATTGGGAATCAGCTCCCAGCATCACGAATATTCAAAATTGCATTATGATTCCGGCAGCGGCAATCTATACAGGGAAAACCACGGAAATTCCAGACTGTCATTTTTGAATCTATTCATTCAGCCATCAATTGGTTTTAAGTTTAGCATTTTTGAAGCAGCTGTATCAACACGTATCTGCAGAGTTTCATACCCTAAAATAGAAAATTATATCACCGGAAATGACCAGTTAAGGAACGAACTTTATGAGATTGGGAATAAAACCCATTATTTCATAGAGCCGGCTTTTACTATACGCGGAGGATGGAAGAATTTTAAAGTTCAGGCTCAGATAGCATACACAGGATATATGAATAAACCTAAACTATACTTCTACGAAGAAGCTCATTTAAGTGGCGGCCTGTATTTTAATATTCCGGTGACCAGACTGCAAACAAACTAAAGGAGAAGTATTGCTGTAAGTGTATTCTTTTTTCTTGATGATTGAGATTTATTCCGTCTGTTCCTTTTTCTCAACAATAATTGTACAATCGGTAGCCAGTGCGGCAATTGCACCGACAGCTGCAAAAACGGGGGCCAGAACAACCCCTATTGCCCCAATTGTGAGGGGAAATTCCACAATGGTTTCTTCTTTTTCATTTTTAATTATAATTCTTCTGGCATTTCCTTCCTTGATTATCTCCCTGACCTTTGATAACAGCTCATCGGCCGAGACTTTAAAAGATTCATGGTTTGAATTTTCCTTTTCTGTCATCTTGCTATGTTTTTATATTTGAATGTGGGACATACAGGATCCGAATTGCCGACCTTTAGCATGTCATCCGCCTACCGGCAGATTTACCGGCGGAGCTAACCTCGCGGGTAAAACAAAGATAAGAAAAAATTCCGAGCCCGATTTCAGGTTATGCATTCACAATATTTTAAGGAAATATTATTTGATTCGTATTTTTCTCTTTCCTAACTTTATCCCGAAATCAAAGAGCCTGACAGTTTCTGAATCCCTTAAAAGGTCGGATTTATGTCATCAAAAATCTTTAACGAATACTCAAGACGAAATACAGTCGGTTTCTGGATTACAACAAGCATTGGAATAGTATTACTGATCTGCCTGATATTCCTTCTTGTTAATTACATGATTGTTTCGTTTTAAAGGAAAATCTCACTTTCGCAAAATGATTTACCTGGCATAATTCTTGCATAATAACTATATGCCAAAATACTTGATCATGGTAAAATTCAGTAAGAATATTATACCTGGTTTAACATTCCTGACATTACTTTTCCTTGGTTTTGGATGTGATAAACTGGGCTCTTCCAATATAGGGTTTCTTGAAGGAAAGATCTCTATAGGTCCGATTTGTCCCGTAGAAAAGGATCCTCCTGATCCGGGTTGTTTACCAACTGCTGAGACATACAAAGCATATCCTGTTTCAGTCTGGACATCCAATGGCAAAAGAAAAATAATGCAAATAGATCCTGAACTGGATGGCTCATATATAACAGAGCTTGATCCAGGTAATTATTTAATAATTCTTGAGACTGTCGGAAGTAAGATTGGCAGTAGTAACCTGCCCGTTGAAGTTATTATAACCTCTGATAAAGTTACAACCCTTAATATAGATATTGATACAGGAATCAGGTAGCTCAATGTGTTCTTCGGAATACGCAGTACCATCAGGAAGTCATTATTTGATGGCTATTTTATTTTTACGAATTTTAATTCTGATGTTTTTTCTCCGGATAAATTATAGTTTATCCATTCCCTTTCTTTGGGACTTATGTAAACCATTTCATATCTGGTCCAGACTGCTGCAGGATTGAAATTAACAACCAAATCTACTTTGAACTTTTTTTCGGCGTTGTATTCGGCAATCCAGGTCATATAATCTCCACTGGGCCACAGCACATATCCTTTTAATTTTCCATCTAATGAGTCAAAGCCCACATTATTAACATAATATTGGGTTTTCTTGCCATCAGTAATACGATATACAGTTACAATAAAACCCTCCCCGTAGGGTTGGCAATCCCAGACCTCAATAGTGTCTTTCCCGACATTTGCCTGCCAGGTACCAATGAACCGCTTCATTACCTCAAGCTGGTTGATTTCCGTTTTATTAGTTTGTGCCCGCAGTCCGGTTGAACAAACCAAAAGGAACAGAGCTGTTACAGCTGCTAAACATAATTTTTTCATCGCCGTTAAATTGGTTAGGGTTATTAACCAAAACTTTAACTATTGAACAAAGTTAAACGAACAAAAATCAAAAATCAACATTATTTTAACGCTTTAATGCAGAGTTAAAAGTTCGGTTGCAAACCTGGATTGAAATTCATAACTTTAATAGATAATTACCTGAAAACACATGAAGTACTCACTGAAGATATTGTCTGTACAGATCTTTTTTGGTCTTTTTATGTTTACCAGCATCGATTCCTACTCCCAAATTCCTGCACTGGAATTTGGGAAGGCGGTGATCCTGAAAGACATAACACACACAGCACAAGGGAAAGATATTCCATTAAAATGGATAAATGTCAATACTGATGAGAGCACCTGGGAAAGGCAGAAAGGGATACTGATTTGCTCCGGCAAGCCCATAGGTGTGATGCGCTCCGAAAAGCAATATGAAAACTTCATCCTGCATATTGAGTGGATGCATATTGAACCCGGAGGTAATTCCGGAGTATTTGTCTGGTCTAAAGCCAACCCGGCAGAAGAATCACGTCTGCCCGACGGAGTTGAGGTCCAGATGCTCGAACTCGACTGGATAAACCTTAATATAAAGGATGGGGTTACTCCACCTGTTGCATATGTTCACGGTGAGCTTTTTGGCGTTGGCGGAGTGAAGACTACGCCCGATAATCCAAGGGGATCCAGAAGCAAATCAGTTGAAAACAGGTGCATGGGACGTGGAAATTGGAATATCTATGATGTGGTTTGTGTTGATGGTGTAATTAAACTTTCAGTAAATGGTAAATTTGTAAATGGCATAAGTCAATCGTCACAGAAAAAGGGATATATCTGCCTCGAATCGGAAGGAGGAGAAATTCATTTCCGCAATATTAAAATTGTTGAGTTGCCTGCAGGTGTGACCTCTGATTAAATTATCACTGTCAGAAGGAGTAATGTTATTGGTTCAGGATGAAAACGCCATTTTTAGCTGTACCTATCCAGATTCTATTATCACTATCTGCCTCGATGGTTGTAATCTTATCATTCAGGAAAAGTCCTGCAGGAGCTTCTTCCCATGAATTCCCGTTATAGACATGCAGGACATATGAGTTACTGTCTATACTGGCTGCCCAGCAATAGTTCCTCTTGTCAGCTTTTATGGCAGTGAAAAAAGTAATACGGGAAGTCATAAAACCTGCCTTCATCTCCTGCCAGGCATTACGCCGGTATTCAAACAAGGTGTTTGTGTTAGTGCTGGATGAGGAAAGCATAAAATCCTCAAGAAGGTAAATAATACCTGCCGGACCAACTGTAAATGCAGAAACCCAATAAAAAGTCCCGGTTTCATTTCCCAAACATACCCAACTATTGTCAGATATCCGGTAGATGTTTGTTTTACCTACTTTTCCGGTTGTGATAATATACAAAGAACCATAGTGGTCAATTCCAATATCATCAATGACATTCTGGTTTAAAATTGAATTATCCGGATTAGACAGTATAAATTTTTTACCGTCATAAACTATCAATCCTCCCAGATCATAAGCACAACTTGAAAACCATACCCGACCATCCAGTCCGGCTTCAACGTTCCCAATATAATCTCTTGGTATACCGGAATTAGCTTTGGTATACCAGATAAATCCGGTTTTGGAAAGATTACCGAGACCTCCGCCATTTGTGCCGATCCATAATGTTTCATCTCCTGCTATCGAAATATCAAGAATCGGAAAGTCAAGCGTATAAATCTTCTCCTCACTGCCATTGAAGTAGTAAAGTTCCTTCCCGGAAGCTATCCATGTGTTACCTTTATAGTCAGGTTCAATGCAATCTATATGTTTCCCTTCAAGTAACCGGCTGCTGATCTCAAACCGGACTGCCGCAGTATAGTCTTTGAGAATGTCTTCTTTCCTGATCAGGGGATCATCTTTGGTAAGCAAAGGATCATCTTTTTTACAGGTAATGGTCAAAAGGAGAGCCAGGATGAAAAACAATGAGCCCTGCAAATACTTGATATAAACATTCGCTCCGGACATTTTAGTATTTACTTATTCTTGTCATACCAAAGTTACTAATTCCCTGAGAATAAGTTAAAACAAAAAGCTCCCTGGAGACCAGGCCAGGGAATACATATTTGTTTATTGATTAATCAATTCATTAAGCAGCGTACAGACAAACCGCACAACCTTTGGATTGCATTGCCTTTACCATTATCAACTCCTTCACTGTCAGCAGCCATTTGCCGGTAATATGCAACCGACTCAAAAGGTGAGGTTGATGTCCAGTATTGACACCAGTACCCAATATAGTAGCATGTGCCCTGAGCGCCGCGAAAACCTCCGGGGAGGGCAGTAAAACCTGATTCATCGGTTGCTCCCGTATTAGGAGTGTCCCAATGAGATGTGCCGGCTTCTTTCAGTATTCCGCCGGCAATGCCTTCACCTCCCAGAAAATCGGTGAGTGCAGTCCATTCTTTATCAGAGGGAACATGCCAGCCTGTCGGACATAACTTGCCCGTTTGTCCTGCATACCAATTATATAATGCACCATAGGGTTCTTTGTTAGCGATATCATTATCGTACCAGCAGTAACCGGGAGTTGATAGATTTATCCATTCTGTATTTCCGGTAACAAGTGGTATGGAAGTACCATCATTGTATTTCGCGGATTTAAAATTCTCAACCAACCAGACCTGATTGCCAATAGTAACTGTCTGGTAAATATTACCATCAATATCCGTTACAGTTTCAGGAATATCTTTTTCCTTTTTACAGCCAGATAAAAGCACAAAAAACAAAACAATAATGGATAATGAATAAACACGGACTAGTCTAGTAGGTTTCATTTTACTTATTTTCAGGTAAATTCATTAGCAAATTAAAAATAAAGCCCAATAAATCCAAAGATGTTTGCTAAAAAGGTTTTTAATAAAATAAAAAACTCTTTTTTTGCACAACAATTATTAATCCGTTAACAGATCAGTTTTATGAATATATTACTTTTAACATATACCCTTGTTTTAATGGCGATCGGCAAAAATATGCAGGATGATAAGTTCCTTTTCAATGGAGTATCTCTGGATAACTGGCAGGTTATAGATTTCGAGGGTCATGGAGACATTTCAATTGCTGATAGTTGTATTATAATTGGTAAGGGAGAACTAATTTCCGGTATCAGGTGGACTGAAGATTTTCCAAAAACAAATTATGAGATTACTCTTTATGCTAAACGTATCGATGGCTCTGATTTTTTTTGTGGAATGACGTTTCCTGTGAAAGAATCCTTTTTAACCCTGGTATTGGGTGGGTGGGGAGGAGCAATTGTAGGGCTGAGCTGTATTGACGGATATGATGCTGCTAACAATATGACAGGTAATATATTTCGTTTTGCATCAGGCTGGTGGTATGCTATCCGGCTCAGAGTGACCGATGAGAAAATTGAAGCCTGGATTGAGGACGAAAAAGTTGTTGATTTCACGATTGAGAATTCCAAATTATCATTGCGATGGGAAGTAGAAACATCCGCACCTTTTGGAATTACAACATATAAAACTACCGGAGCAATTCGAAATTTAAGTCTTCATATGATTCCTGAATAAAAGCCTTTAATCCTTAACGCATCTTATATATTTTCCTGCCTGCCTTCTGACACTTCCGGTAAAAACCTTAAGCTGATCAAAGTCTAACCGCCTGTAAAGGCCAAGATTCGAATTGTCTAAAGTAGAAGACCACCAGTAACTAAGTGCTCCCATGTTAAAAAATGCTCCGCTGGCTCCATATCTGTATCCTCCCGGAAATGCTGAAAAGCCACTTGAATTTGATCCGTTTCCATTATTGTCCCATCCTGATTTGCTCTTCAGCTTCTTCCCCTGGTCTTTCCCATGCCATCCTGTTGAATCTGCCTGTTCCTGAGTCATCCCCAGATACATCTCCAGGATTTTAAATTCATCCTGGCTGGGTACATGCCATCCTTCCGGACATATTTTTCCTGTTCCAACCGCAAACCAGTTATATATTGC
>CAZCQC010000064.1:0-23946 GCA_964500155.1 uncultured Rikenellaceae bacterium
CAAGTTTGAGAATAAGCTCGACAGGCTGTTCAGTGAGGGAATTGGAAAATCAAAATGGCAGTATTATTCTACAATGCCCGATGCCACAGGAAACGTAGGGCAGTTTGTCATGGGTAATGAACCATCGATGCACATAGCCTACCTCTATAACCTTGCAGGTAAGCCCTGGAAAACTCAGAAAAGAGTCCGGATGCTCATGGATACCTGGTTCAGAAATGACCTTATGGGAGTTCCTGGCGACGAGGATGGAGGAGGACTATCAGCTTTCTATGTCTTCTCTGCTATGGGTTTCTATCCGATGACTCCAGGTGTACCAGAATACCAGATCGGAAGTCCGCTTTTCAATAAAGTAAGGATCCGGCTACAGAATGGAAAGACTTTTTCAGTAATTGCTAACAATAACAGCCATGTTAACAAGTACATCCAGTCTGCAAAACTAAACGGAAAGAAATTGACAAAAACTTTTTTTACTCACAACGATATTGTTGAAGGAGGGACGCTTATACTCGAAATGGGTGATAAGCCAAATAAAATGTGGGGTACCACGGAATGACCTGCGATTTTGATGTGATAATTTCCGGGGCCGGTCCTGCGGGATGCACAGCAGCCCTGGCACTCGGAACCTCAGGCCTCAGGGTTGCACTAATCGAAAAGGAAAGATTTCCGCGGGAAAAAATATGCGGAGATGCCATTCCTGCCTATGTCCCAAAAGTCCTGGAAACGATAAATCATGAATTTGCTGCAGCTTTTATTGGACTGGCTGAAAAGACAAAGGCTGACGTATGCCGTTTTGTTGCGCCTGACAGAAAATCGCTCGATTTTAAATTCACCGAAAGCGGATTCGTTTGCAAACGCCTGATCTTTGATAATTTTCTTTTTGAGCTTGTTACCGGGCTTTCCAATGTCACGGTTTTTCAGGAAACTGCTGTCAGGGATATAACCATAAATCAGAACCATGCATTAATCCGGACAGGGAATGATCTTGCGCTGACAGCACGGATAGCCATAGGTTGCGACGGTCCAGGAAGCATTTTTAGAAAAAGGCTTGCCACTACCATAGTCAATGCTGCGGAAGGTTCTGTTGCTGCCCGTGCCTATTTCAGGAATGTAAAGGATAATCCGCCCGGAACTCTCGAGTTTCATTTTCTGGAGAACCTGCTTCCTGGATATTTCTGGATATTTCCACTGCCTGATAACCAGTACAATGTCGGATTGGGAATG
Organism: uncultured Rikenellaceae bacterium; assembly: GCA_964500155.1. Classification (GTDB taxonomy): domain Bacteria; phylum Bacteroidota; class Bacteroidia; order Bacteroidales; family VadinHA17; genus LD21. The sequence goes on from CAZCQC010000064.1 coordinate 1,222, forward strand.
CCTTCAAAAACAGCTTCTGAAAAGAAAATCAATCTCAGGAATGAGATATTACGGATCATTGAAAGAGATCCCTTTCTGAGTCGCAGGTTTTCTGAAGCAGAAATGGAAGGGGAGATCCGGGGACATCATCTGCCTATGTTAACCCGTAAAAATAGAATTTCCGGTGAACGATTCATGCTTTGCGGGGATGCAGCATCACTTGTAAATCCTGCAACAGGATCCGGAATCGGACAGGCTATGCAATCAGGAAGGTTTGCAGGATGGCAGGCTCTGAAATGCTTTGAAAAAGATGACTTCTCGGCAGGATTTATAAGTTCTTATGATAATACTGTTTATGATAAAATATGGCATGAAAACAGAAATTACTTGTTGATCCGGGATCATATTTTTAAATATCCGTGGAGACTGAACAGAGTCATCAGCACCTGTTCAAGGAGTAAATTTGTTTACAAAACAATATTGAAAAAGCTGAAATAATTGAATTTTATGCAGCAATTTTGATTACTATCAGTATTTTGTTTATCCATCAATTAACTAACCTGAACAGATGAAAAAAACCAGCCTTTTCAGACTTCTGACATTTATTTCAATGTTCGGAATACAATTTAATTTAGTTTTAGCACAGAACCTCAATGAAGTAAAAGACTCAATCTATTCGGACATCCTGAAAGAACAGAGGTCAATAAGGGTTTTTCTGCCCGAGACCTATAAGCCGGGATCAGAGGACAAATATGAAACTATTTATCTGACCGATGGAGAATGGGCTGCAGGAGTATTCCCGTTCATTAACAATTTCGCAAGAAATGAAAAATTCATTCCACAGGTTATGCTGGTGGCACTTCCGAACAGGTATATTGACAAAGCAAATCAACGCGACAGGGATCTTTTACCTGTTCATGTTGCCGACAATGCCCTTTCGGGAGGTGCTGACAAGTATCTCTCCTTTTTAAAAAATGAACTTATCCCGTATATTAACAAAACATATCCGACCAATGGAACCAATGCACTCTATGGTCATTCATACGGAGGATTGTTTTGCATGTACGCTTTGCTCTCTGAGCCTCAATTGTTTGAAACCTATCTGGCAACTGATCCCTCCTTCTGGTGGAATAAGGATTATGTGATTAAGCTCGCTTCCGAAAGGCTTGAAATCCTTCCTCCCGACAAGCTCCTGTGGATTGCCGGCATCGAATCGACATTTAAAGGGATGGGAATAAACCGGATGGATTCAGTTCTTAAGCTTAAAGCTCCTGCTAGTCTCAAATGGAAGATTGGCCTTTTCCCCAATGAAACCCATAATTCCGTCAGACTTAAATCAATATATGACGGATTGAAATTCTCATATTCAGGTTATCCGGGTACGCCACCGGTTTTTCACCCGATGAATGGCATAATGTTGAATGATAAACCCGCGACGATATATGTTATGAATCAGTACTCCGATCTAAGATATAGTATTGATGGTACTGATCCGGATGAAACATCCCCGAAAGCCGGTCAGAAATTTACTATTACGGGGCCTGCTCAATTAGTATTAAAATCATTTTCATCGAGCGGCAAATTTGATGGTGTGGCAAAAGGTAATTTTAAACTGGGGGATGTGCTTCCATCCGTTTCAAAGCCTAAAAAGGTTTCAGCCGGAGGATTAAAGTATTCATATTATGAGGGTAGCTGGGACAAGATCCCGGATTTTAAGAACCTGGACCCGGTCAAAACAGGCATCACCGACTCTCTCTTTCAAATTAGCAAACTACCGTCAAAAACCAATTTTGCATGTCTGATTGAAGGGTACATTGAAATAGTATCCGATGGTTACTTTATTTTTGCATTAAGCTCAAATGATGGCTCCAGGCTTTATCTGGGAAATAACCTTGTCATCGATAATGACGGGCTGAAAAAAGAAGAAAGCATGAAGTCTTTTCTACTGCCATTGCAAAAAGGATTTTACCCATTCCGGCTGGAATACTTTCAGAAAGAAGAGAGTTCCAGTCTCAGCCTGGTTTACTTAATTCCTGATGCTGACAATCCAATCAGTATTCCGTTAAAGTTTCAGTACCATAAATAAAAATTAAGTCTGACGGAAAAGAGACAATTTGGTTTTCTTCTCTGATTTTTATAATTTCAACCTGTTAACGATCAGTAACCTGCTTTATTTAATAGTATCTTTCTTTTTTACTTTCCAAAAAGTTTAAACTATGAATACAAAATCGATTATCTATTTCGGATTAAGCCTCGTTTGCCTCATTATTGCATTGATTATCTTCTATACTAAATTCTTTACTTTTTTGGCTTTCTTATTCATTATTACCGTGGTTGCCTGTGTTTTGCTGTTCCGGCAGGGACTTTCTGAATGGAAGACTAAAAAAGAATAAAAGCCGGCATTTGTTATATTGAACAATTTCCTGAAAAACGGGTTATTAATTAAACAATTCTCTTCTACTATGAAAAAATCGCTAGTGGTTCTCTCCGTATTTTGTTTTTTTATTTCATACCCTCTTGAGTCTCAGGGTTTACTGAATAAAGTCAGGAAAGCAGTCTCAAAAGAAATCTCCGGAGTAATTGGGGAAGACAATGGTAATAGCACTTCAAAACCTGGTCCTGAACCTGCATGTGCCTGCGATGATGCCAAGCTGGTTCTGGACCTCACAAAATATAAAATTACTTATAATGAATTTACAGTCTGTACCAAAGATGACGGAAGTATGCTTGTTTATGATAAAATCGGAAGCAAGTATTATATTTCAAAAGATGGAGTATCGGAAGGACCATACAAGGAGGGAGATCCCAGGATAGAAGGGTTTTGTTCAGACAATAAAGAAAGCGCAAGTGACGAAAAAGTAGATGCCTGGGTAAAAAAATATCCCGGGTTCATATCGCGGTCGGGCGAAAAATATCTGATAAAATTCGGAGGCAAGAGTTTTGGCCCGTATGCAATGATAAGCGATTTTGCACTATCAAATTCTAAAAATAAATTTGCTGCAATTGTAACTGAAAATATGTTTGTTACCGAAGATCAGGGCAAGAAGATGGAAGAGGCAATGAAAAATGCAAAAACCGATCAGGAACGGATGGATATTGCGATGGGAATGAGCCAGAATGTCCAGAGTCAGATGATGAAGGACGGAGGCAAATCATTACAACCTCAACTGATTACTAATGTACCTGGAGCAACTTTTGATATGACGACCTGGATGGGTGGCAGATTGAACGGGTCAGTCAAATTCGATGATCTGCTTTTAATTGCTCCCGACAGAATTATGGATATGACCGGAAAGACTGTGATGAAACTCTCCCAGAACAGTTATAATACTAAAGGGATGTTTGTAAATACATCCAACACGAAGTATGCAAGCTATAACTATGGAGCACTGACATTCAGCGACAATACGACTTTGGCTGAAGTTTTTAATCCATACATGATCAAAACTGACGGGAAAGTATTTCTGACCTATATGTATTATTCACCCGGAAAAAATGCAATTATGCAATGTGCAATTCCATTCTAATGATTCTCGTTTTGCGCTGAGGCTCATATGATTATTTGCCTATTTATTGATCTTATATTATTAATTGCTTCTATTCTCCTTCAGTATAAGTGAAATTTATCCGGATAATTTTAATTGTTCCTCTTTTTGTCTGTTTTGGAATAATTTCGTATTCTCAGAGGACAGATTACAAAAAAATCTTTGGCACCGATTGGGAAAAAGCAGAATCATTTATTTCGGAGAACGAGCCCTGGATGAAACAGCTTTCCGAAAAGTATGATGTTTCCTATCCCCTGGCGGTTGCGGTTGTTTTTCCTGAACTGATACGATACTCTGCTCTTCGCGATAAATTGGAGATCACACTGCTTAAAGCATTGTATATAAACCTTGGCGAAGACTATGCAGACTTTTCAATAGGCCAGTTCCAGATGAAACCGTCATTTGCCGAATCAATTCATATGAGAGTGCCTTTGCTTAAGGGCAGGCTCAGAAACCAGTTCAGTGAAAAAACAGGAAACGATGATATCAGGAAGTACAGAGCCTCTATCGTAGAGGATCTTGAACAGCCGGAATCACAGTTTCTTTATCTTATTGCATTTTTAAAAATATGCGGTATCACTTATGGCCTGAGGGAGATGGATGAGGAAGAAAGGTTAAAATTTCTGGCAACAGCATATAATTTCAGCTTTCAGAAGAGCTATGAGGAGGTTCACAAAATGACTGATAAAAAGTTCTTTTATGCAAACATCATCAAGGGAGAAAGCTATTCATATGCTGATATTTCAGCTTTCTGGTTTAGAAATTTTCAAAATAACAAATAGTGACATTGCATGCAATGTCACTTCCATATTAATTCCTGAATAAAGTTCAGAACCTGTATCCTGCCGAAAGTCCGAATCCAATATTCTTTTTTGAGGTCTTGTCATTTGGAAGACCGTAATCAGAATTCACTTTCAGTAAACCCATCTGCCCATTCAGCTGTAATAAAAGACCATTGAAAAACTCATACCCGAAGAAGATGTTTGCACCTGCATCAAGTCCCCTGTAGTAAACGTATGTTGTAGGTTCTTCAGAGGCATCAGTCAGAAATTTCACTGTAAGCTCTGTTGTTATGGTCCCTGATTTGACTCTTTCCTTGCCAAGTACCCCATAGCCGCCATAGGGACCGATGCCAAGGAGCAGATGCCCGTCACCGAGCTGGGGCCTGTAAAGCATGTTAAGAGGGACTTCAACATAACAAAGATTTACTGTCTTTGTAATATCGTCGGTAATGATATCCTGCCTCGAACCTTTTACACTGAATAATACTCCCGGCTGGAACCAGAAATCGGAAAATATTGGAAGGATTACATTCCCTCCAATGTGATATCCAATATTAAGCTCATTATCAAGTTTTTCACCCCAATAATCAGTACCGGCCAGAGTCTGCATCCCTCCTCCTCCTATAATTCCAAATTGAATTCCGGTATTAACTTTTTTTCTTTTCTGAGCAAATGTCTGGGGAACTAGTACAGTGAAAATCAATACAAAAGCCAAAAGTCTTGTCTTCATAAAAAATGTGTTGGTTATAAGAACTTTTTTATACCTTGTTAAATGGCCGTTTTAGCAAATGAAGCAAACAAAACATAAACATTCTGCAAAATAAGGAATTGTTTATATAAAAAAAATCAATAAATTACTAACACTTATAAACCGGGGTTACAAAGATATTGACAACTTTATTTATTTATTTATCAAATCATTAACTAAAAAATTTTAATTATGGCTGTATTGAAAGTGATTGAGATTATGGCATCCTCAGAAAAAAGCTGGGAAGATGCTGCTGCCAATGCTGTTAAAACAGCTGGTAAAACCGTTAAGGAAATACGCTCTGTCTATATCCAGGACATGAGCGCTGTTGTTGTAAAGAATAAGATAACAGAATTCCGGGTAACTGCCAAAATATCATTTGAAGTTCTGAACTGAATCTGGTTACTGTCTGCCCTGCGGTCTGGCTCCTTGCTAAAATTGCCCGCTGGGCAATTTCTTAACACTCGGCCCGGTTACTTGTTACTGGTTGGAAACAGACTATAGCCAAAATACTTTTAACCAGCACCCAGCAACAAGCACCCAGCAACTGATTATTTATTAATTCATAAATTTAAAATTTTAACAATTATGGGACTAATTTCATTTATTAAAAACGCCGGTGATAAACTTTTTAAAGCCGAAGAGAAAAGAGAACTGGAAAAAGCTGTTTTAATTACGGCCCATATTAAAAAATTCGGGTTCGACACCAGTGACATCCAGGTAAAGGTGGATGCTGACAAAGTTACACTGATGGGCAGTATTGATACAGTTGAAAACAAAAACAGGGTTATTGTGACTGCAGGAAATATTGTCGGGATAGCCTCAGTCGAAGACTGGCTGGTTGTTAAGCATCCTCCCGTAGCTGCTCCGCCTCCGCAGGAAAAGCAGTTCTATACGGTAAAAAAGGGCGATTATCTTTCAAAGATCGCGAAAGAGGTCTATGGTAATGCCAACAAATACAATGTGATTTTTGAGGCTAACAAACCCATGCTTAAGGATCCGAACCTGATTTACCCCGGCCAGGTCCTTGTTATTCCTCCGCTTGAAAAATAACCGGGATTCCTCTGTAGCAATTAATGGGGGCTGTCTCATAAGTCGATTCTTACCCCCAAACCCCGCCAGCTGGCGGGGCTTTATAAACATCAGTAAATCAATAAGTCCCCGCCAGCTGGCGGGGATTTAGGGGTAGATTTAATAAAAAAGGCTACTGATACAGCCTCTTATGATTAAGATCTAGACATTCTCCGGTTTTTCCTCGTCGCCGGTTCTTTTCTTGATGTTCTCCGCAATGTCCTCAAGTTTATCGGCAGTTTTAACAGCTGCTTTTTTCCCGAACTCCTTCATCTTTGCCACTGTATCTTCCGTTTTATCCTCAACCTTGTCAGCGAAGGCTTCAAGCTTCTCCTTCACGCCACTTTCCTTTATGTCTTCAATTTTATCTTCAACATAATCCTCTGCTTTTTCATAGGTCTCCCTGACCTTCTTAAAGGCTTCACTCTTTTTGACATCATCTACCTTTTCATCAACGAAATCATCAGCTTTACCAAAGAGTTTTTTTACCTTGTCCAATAAATTTTCCTTTTTCGGTTTTACTGGTTCCTGCGGTTTATTTTCTTCCATTTGATATAAGTTTTAAAAAAGAATTATTTAAAAATATTGTGGATTTCTATTTGAATTACTCATAAAGTTAGTAAAATATTTAATATCCTGATTTACCGATATTCTTTTTCACTATTCTGGCTTATCTTTAGGAAAATGTTATCAAAATAATGGAGAAAGAAATCATTACAGCTGTTGCAATCGGAATCGGATTAAGCGCCAGCTGTGGATTCAGGGTGTTTGTTCCGATGCTTGTGGCAAGCATAGCAGCAAAGATGGGCATATTCCCGGTAAATGAAGGATTCCACTGGCTTGCAAGCTGGCCTGCAATAGTCAGTTTCGGAACAGCCACTGTAGCAGAAATCCTTGCATATTATGTCCCGTTTATAGATAATCTCCTTGATACTATAACCACTCCTATGGCTGTGGGAGGAGGAACACTTTTGCTGACATCAGTTCTTCCGGTTGATAATGAATTCCTTAAATGGGCTGCTGGTTTTCTGTTTGGGGGAGGGGCAGCTGCAACAGTTCAGGGAGGTACGGTTTTGACCAGACTTGCCTCAACCAAACTTACTGCCGGTGCAGGGAATTCAGTGGTGGCTACTGGGGAGCATGCAGCAGCATTCGGAACATCTGTGCTGGCAGTACTTATCCCTCTTATTTTTGCAGCGGTTGTTGTTCTTCTGATCATTTTTCTGCTGACAAAATTTGGAGAAAAACTTTTTATACGAAAAAATGTTTAATTATTAAACTATTCCGGGGGCAGGTTAATATTTCCCTGGAATCCGGTTTTTGAAATTAAGGACTACAGAGGGATGAGATATTTCCATTCAATACCTGAATTATTTTCTATCCGCTTGGTTTTGATCATGTTCCTGACAGACGGAAATATCTGTTTGTCTCAGGATTCTTTAAGAACATCGGGAGATACTATCAGTATCAACGGGCAATTATCACTGTGGACTAATTACAATCTTAATAATTCTCTTCCAGTGACAACCGGAGGTCGCTATATACCTTCAATTTATTATGGGAACAGACCCACTGGGAATAAACTGATCGATCTTGAAGCATCTGCCAATCTTTATGGCACATTTGCCTTTCATCCCTTTGACGAAGGCCGCTCCGATGGCGGACTCAAGCCTTACAGGTTATGGACCCGGTATTCTTCCGATCAGTTTGAACTGCGTCTCGGACTTCAGAAAATTAATTTTGGTTCAGCTTCAATGCTTCGGCCCTTGATGTGGTTCGACCAGATGGATCCACGCGATCCGCTTCACCTTACCGATGGCGTCTGGGCACTGCTGGCCCGCTACTATTTTCTGAATAATGCAAATATATGGTTGTGGGGACTTTATGGGAACCATGAGGCAAGGTCCTGGGAATTAATCCCTTCAAACAAAAAGATTCCTGAGTTCGGAGGCAGGATTCAGATCCCTGTTCCTCATGGTGAGGCAGCATTCTCCTACCATCACCGGAATGCAGATAACAGGGGAATGATAATGTTTATTGATTATCTTGAAAAAATCCCTGAGGACCGGTTCGGAATTGATGCCCGATGGGATCTGGAGGCTGGTTTCTGGATCGAAGGCTCATGGACCAGAAAACGTATCAGTATTGGTACATTAACAAATCAGGAGATATTTAACGCAGGTATAGACTATACATTCGGACTTGGAAATGGATTGTATGCTGCATATGAACACCTTGTCTTTTCATATGACCAGAAAGCCTTCGAATTCGCAAACAGGACTTCATTCTCCCTTGTAACATTAAGTTACCCCACAGGGCTTTTCGATAAATTAAGTGCAATTGTTTATTTTAGCTGGACAAATAAGACAATTTACAATTTTGTTACCTGGCAGAAACAATTTGATAACCTGATACTGTTTTTAATGGGATACTGGAATCCACAGGCATATGAGATTCCTTCGCAAAAAGGATCCGGGAATATGTATTCCGGAAAAGGAATCCAGATTATGTTTGTAATTAATCACTAAACAATTCAATATGGAAGTTGCTCCAATCATAAAAATTGAGAACCTGGTAAAAAGATTTCCTATGGGAAAAGGAGATTTTACAGCCCTCGATGGGATAGATCTTCAGTTTTTAAAAGGTGAATTTGCAGGCTTTGTCGGACCAAGCGGATCAGGGAAGACAACACTTTTGAATATTATCGGTTCTCTTGATGTTCCATCATCAGGATCGGCTGTTGTTTTAGGCAAATCTATTGGCACCCTTTCGGCCCGGGAGGCGGCACAGCTGAGGAAGGAAAGCTTCGGATTTATTTTCCAGAGCTATAACCTTCTTGCCGTACACACGGTTTATGAGAATGTTGAATTTCCCCTGTTACTCCTTAATTTTACATCCGCCCGGAGAAAGCAACTGGTTACCGATGCCCTTGAATGGGTTGGGCTGACTGATAAAATCAAATCGAAGCCTCCACAATTATCGGGTGGGGAATGTCAGAGAGTGGCAATAGCAAGGGCAATGGTAAAGAAGCCATCGCTGGTACTGGCTGATGAGCCGACTGCCAACCTCGATGCTGCAAATTCCCATAACATACTGAAAACAATGGAGATTCTTAACAGAGAGCTTAAAACAACGTTTCTCTTTGCAACCCACGATGAGAAAGTTATTAGCTATCTGCGCAGGAAAATCTTTCTCCTTGATGGCAAGGTGGACAGGGAAGAGATAAAACCCAATTAATTAATAATGTTATGAGACTTGCAATCAAACTTGCTTACAGGAACCTCATCGGGGCAGGATTAAGAACCTGGCTCAATGTGATTGTACTCTCATTCTCGTTCGTGATCATCATTTTCATGAAAGGGGTTATGACAGGGTGGGATCGTCAGGCAAAGACTGACATGAAAAACTGGGAGATCGGAGGTGGACAATACTGGCAAAAATCCTATGATCCTTTCGATCCATTTACTCTGACGGATAGCCATGCTTCTATTCCGGCAGAGGTGAAAGAAGAGATCGTCAGAGGTGAGATGGAGCCGTTTCTTATTGTTCCGGGAACCATTTATCCTCAGGGACGGCTTAAGTCAATTGTCATTAAGGGCATTAATCCCGGGCAAAAACTCTTCTTGCTTCCCTCGCATAAGCTGGACACTGCCACCGAGGCCATCCCGGCAATAATCGGTTCATTGATGGCTAAAAGCATCAAAGCATCTGCCGGTGATGAGATGATGATCCGCTGGCGCGATGCAAACGGAACATTTGATGCAGGTAACATCTTAATTTCGGGAGTTTTTTCGACAAATGTTCCTGAAGTTGAAACCGGCCAGATCTATATTCCTATTGAGAGGCTTCAGTCAATGATGCTGATGCCCGGAGAAGCAACAGTTCTAACCTTTCGGGACACCGAAAGAAACCGCCTCCCAATCAGCGGATGGACCCTGAAAACAAAAGAAGAGCTGACTGCATCAGTTGATGCAATGATAAAGACAAAGAGCGTCGGACAGACAATAATGTTTTTCATTCTGCTATTGCTGGCCATGCTGGCTATTTTCGACACCCAGGTTTTATCGATCTTCCGAAGACAAAAAGAGATCGGTACTTACATTGCCCTTGGTTATACCCGTCACCAGGTAGTTGGGCTTTTTACAGTAGAAGGGACAATGCATTCTATCCTTGCTGCCATTTTATCGGCGGCATATGGCTTGCCATTTCTTTTATGGATGGCAAAAAACGGATGGACAATGCCCATCGATACAAGTGAATTCGGGATGGCAATAGCACAAACCCTGTACCCGATATATACGGCCGGACTGATAATATCAACTGTGCTGATTGTGACAATTGTGACTGCTATCGTCAGCTATTGGCCTTCGCGCAGAATAGCTAAAATGAATCCGACAGATGCATTAAGGGGGAAACTGCAATGATAAAATTTCTGCTGACAGGTCTGATACGCGATAAAAGCCGGAGCCGGCTCCCGGTAATTGTAGTCGCACTTGGTGTAATGCTTACGGTTCTGTTGCATGCTTACCTGAAAGGTTTCATGGGAGATACCATAGAGATGAATGCGAGGTTCTCTTACGGACATGTTAGGGTAATGACAAAAGCCTATGCCGGGAACATGGATCAGCTGCCCAATGATATGGCTTTGCTGGGGTCCCGAAAGCTGCAAAGCGCTCTGGAAATCCAATTTCCCGAAATGGAATGGGCCCAGAGAATTCAGTTTGGCGGACTGATTGATGCTCCTGATAAGAATGGTGAAACAAAAGCCCAGGGACCTGCACTTGGCATCGGTCTCGACTTGTTGTCAGCAGGAACCCGTGAGTCTGAAAGATTTAATTTTAATAAGTCGATAATACGTGGAAAAGTCCCTGAAAAGCCGGGAGAGGTTATGATAAGCGAAGCTTTCTCAGAAAAGCTTAAAGTAAGTCCTGGGGAGAAGATCACCCTGATAGGATCAACAATGAACGGTAGTATGACAATATATAATTTTATTATCTCAGGGACTCTTTCTTTCGGAAATGCAGTGCTCGACAGAGGAGCCGTTATAGCTGATATTGAGGATGTAAGAACTGCACTGGATATGCCTGACGCTTCGGGAGAGATAATCGGATTTTTCCAGAGCGGCTTCTATAATGACGAAACAGCCATAAGTTGTGCTGAGAGGTTCAATTCAGAATATTCCTCCGATACCGATGAGTTTGCTCCTGTCATGAAAACACTTAGCCAGCAGGGTAGTATGGGCCAGTATGTAAATATGTCGGAATACTGGGCAAATTATGTAGCCTTCTTTTTTATAATTGCGATGTCGCTAGTTTTGTGGAATGCGGGACTTCTTGGCGGACTTCGCCGGTATGGAGAGGTAGGGCTAAGACTGGCAATGGGTGAAGAAAAAGGACATGTTTACCGGACTATGATATATGAGTCGGTTATGATTGGCATGGCGGGATCTGTGATCGGAACCTTTTTTGGACTGTTTTTTGCATGGCTGTTACAAAGGTATGGAATTGATATTTCAGGATTAATGAAGAGCTCATCATTAATGATGCCCTCAACAATTCGGGCACGGATAATGCCTTCGGATTTCTACCTTGGATTCATTCCAGGCCTGATATCTACAATAGTTGGCACAATGCTTTCAGGTATTGGAATATATAAAAGACAAACCGCTATGTTGTTTAAGGAACTGGAAGCCTGAAAACGAAAGAGAATTATGAAACCAAATACTATTACAACAATCTGTTTCACAATAATATCCCTGACCTGCCAGGGTCAGCCTGATGCAGAGGATATTCTGAAAAAAATTGAAAAGAATATGTCGTCTGATAACCGGATTTTCGAATCGGTGATGACGATACACGGAACCAGGAACAGCAGGACAATCTCATCAAAGACATATTCCGTGGGAGACGAGAAATCATTCACAGAGTATCTGTCGCCAGCTCGTGAACAGGGTACAAAAATGCTTAAGCTCGAAAACCAGCTCTGGATTTACTCCCCTTCGACAGATAGGACCATTCAGATATCGGGACATATGCTCAGACAATCAGTCATGGGGTCTGATCTCTCTTACGAAGATATGATGGACGACCGCAGGCTTACCGATGTTTATGCTGCAAAGGTCAGCGGTGATGAGGTGATTGATGGCAGGCAAACCTACATTCTCGACCTGACTGCGAAAGTTACCGATGCGGCTTACTACTCCAGGAAAATGTGGATTGATATTGAAAGACTGGTTCCGCTCAAAGAGGAGCTGTTTGCCAAAAGCGGGCAACTGCTGAAACGTACGACATTGTCGGATATCAGGCTGATTGAAGGACGCTGGTTCCCTTCAACGGTAGTCTATAAAGATATGCTTAAACAGGGTGGTGGAACCGAATTTAAAATAACCAGCATAAAATTCAACCAGAAAATTCCTGACTACATTTTCACCAAAGCTGCCTTAAAACAATAACCGCAAAACAACTCCAATCATTGATATACATGAAACAGTGGTACGAAGAACTCTTCCAGGATTTTGCCGGTAATTATGACAGGGAAAACTTCACTGCCGGCACGATCGGTGAAGTAGATTTTATCGAAAGCGAAATTAAATTCGATAGAGAAGCACATATTCTCGATATCGGCTGCGGAACCGGCAGGCATTCACTTGAATTGGCCCGAAGGGGCTACACAGTTACAGGGATCGACCTGTCACCCGGCATGATTGAAAAGGCAAAAACACTTGCACAGAAAGAAAATCTGAAAATCGATTTTCAGGTCGGTGATGCCAGGGAATTTAATTTCGGTGAATCATTCGATCTCGCAATTATGATTTGTGAAGGAGCCTTCCCTCTGATGGAGAATGATGAAATGAACTATTCAATTCTTCAAAATGCATTCAACTCGATAAAACCTGGCGGCAAACTGATCCAAACTACACTGAACGGGCTGTTTCCTCTTTTTCATTCTGTGAAGGATTTTATGGACAAAGGTGATAACCTGGGTAAATCGAATGGTAATACTTTTGATCTGATGACCTTCAGGGATCTTTCAGTTTATGAGATTGAAGATGACAATGGAGTTAAAAAGAGCCTCAAATGCAACGAAAGGTATTATGTACCTTCCGAGATGTCATGGCTGCTAAAATCAACAGGGTTTAAAAAGTCCGGGATCTATGGCTGCAAGCTTGGTGCATTCAGCAGAAAGGATGTTCTGACTCCAGAAGATTTTGAGATGCTGATAGTTGCTGAGAAATAAATTTAAATTACCTTTAATAGTTGATTTTTTAGAATTCCTGATCTCAAAACATCACAACTTCTTAACAAAACTAAAAATTATGGCAGAAACAACTCAGGCAAAACCTTCAAGATGGGCAGGAGCTGTAAGAAAGACAAAAAAATTCTTAAGGTGGACATTGTCACTCCTTATCATCTTCCTTGTTTTTTTTGTATACTTCAAGTACTTTTTTACCTATAGCGAAGGTTACAGGGCAGGTTTATTGCAGAAGTTCTCAAATAAGGGAGTCATTTTCAAAACTTATGAAGGTGAATTGATTCTAAGTAGTATTTCAAGTACTGCCAATGTTGCCCTTGCCTCCGAAAAATTCCTGTTTTCGGTAGTGAAAAAAGACCTGAGTATTCAGTTTGACACACTTCAGGGGAGGAATGTGATTGTGCATTATAAAGAAAAGAAAGGCACAGTTCCCTGGAGGGGTGAATCAAAATATCTGGTTGACAGTATTGCGTTGCGGAAGTAATCTTCCCCTTAAAGGTCATGGCAAACTGACCTTTTTTAATATAATTACATCGGATGTCGTCAGTTGTTAAAGAAACCATTAAGAGTATTTTTCTGATTATTCTCGGAATATTTTCCGCAAGCTTCGGGCTTAAGGGATTTCTTATCCCCAATCATTTTATCGATGGAGGTGTGACAGGTATCTCTTTGCTAATATCCTTTTCCACTGCAATCCCTTTACCCCTGTTGATTTTTATCATAAACGTGCCATTCATTATACTGGGCTTCAGTCAGATATCAAGGACTTTTGCCATTAAGGCATTTGCAGCAATTGCCGGTCTTTCCCTCGTGCTGGCAACTGTTAATTTTCCTGTAATAACTCACGACAAGCTGCTGATTGCAATTTTCGGAGGGATTTTCCTTGGGGCGGGGGTTGGCTTATCGGTGCGCGGAGGAGGAGTGCTCGACGGGACTGAAATACTTGCATTGTACATTTGGAGAAGGAGTGAAACCTCCATCGGCGACATGATAATGGTCTTTAATGTTGTAATATTCAGCTGTGCTGCTTTCATTCTCGGCATCGAAACTGCCTTATATTCTATTCTTACCTATCTGGCTGCTTCAAAAACACTTGACTATCTTGTCGAAGGAGTTGAAGAATACACCGGGGTTACTATAATCTCAGAAAAGAGCTCCAAGGTAAAGCGCATCCTGATGACAAAATTCGGACGTGGAATTACAATTTATAAGGGAAAACGCAGCATGATCGGGAAAAATGCCGATATTGATGGTGTTGCCGATATGGAGATCATTTTTACAATCGTTACCAAGCTTGAGATAGGGAAAGTCAAAAAGCTAGTAAACGAGGTCGATGAAAATGCTTTTATCTATTGTTCCCCTATAAGCAATACCAAAGGAGGTGTTCTAAAGAAAAGGCCACTTCATGATTAGAACAAAAATCTGTGGAAGTTTTATTTTAAAACCTTTTTCATTATTCCAAGCACCCCCCTGATAAAAGTTGCACTTGTAAGAACTTTTACAACCGGGTTTCTCAGCACACCGCCTCTTCTTGAGGAACCTGACGTGCTTCTTCCTCCGCCTCCCCATCTCTCCTTCTCCCTTTCCTTCCTCGCGGCATCATCTTCAGCTTGTTTCTGAACAGCTTCAATCTTTCCGGTAAGAATCTCAAAAGCACTTTCACGGTCAATGACCTCACTGTATTTGCGAACCAGGTCGGAACCTCTGTTTAAAGTGTCAATTTCGGCCTGAGAAAGGATATTCATTCTGCTCATGGGAGCTCTCATCATTGTTGCAGCCAATGGTGTCGGTATACCTTTTTCGCTAAGCGCGGTTACAAGAGCCTCTCCGATCCCCAGGGATGTAAGTGTTTCGTCAGTTTTATAGTAATCAGATAACGGGAAGTTTTCTGCAGTAAGCTTGATGGCCTGCCTGTCGATGGCTGTAAAAGCCCTGAGAGCGTGCTGGATTTTTAGTCCAAGCTGGGCAAGAACTTCATTGGGTACATCCATAGGGTTCTGAGTGACAAAAAATACTCCTACCCCCTTGGACCGTATTAGCTTGATAATTGATTCAATCTCGTCCAGAAGAGCTTTGCTTGCCTGGTTGAATACAAGATGCGCCTCATCGATGAATATCACCAGTTCAGGTTTTTCGGGATCACCAATTTCAGGCATTGTATCATACACTTCTGCAAGAAGGCAGAGCATGAAGGTCGAAAAAAGTTTTGGCCTGTCCTGAATGTCAGTCAGCCTTACAATATTTATGTATCCATTCCCATTCCTGTCGCGTCTCATCAGATCTATAATGTCGAAAGATTTTTCACCAAAAAACAGATCTGCATCCTGTTGTTCCAGCTCAATGAGTTTTCTGAGGATTATTCCTGTCGATGCGGGTGAAATCTTACCATATTCCCGTTCCATTTCAGTTTTTCCTTCTTCGGTTACAAACTGAATAGCTTTCTTTAGATCCTTCAGATCAAGAAGAGGCATATGCTTATCGTCGCAGTATTTGAAAATAACTGAAAGCACTCCACCCTGGGTATCATTCAGGTCAAGTATTCTTGAAAGAAGCACCGGGCCAAATTCAGATACAGTTGCCCGAAGTCTGACACCGTTCTGCTTTGAAATTGTCAGCAGCTCAACAGGAGAGCCTCCAGCTGAGTAAGGTAATCCTATCCTGGCATGTCTTTCTGTGATGAACGGTTTCTCTTCTCCTGGCATCGCGATCCCGCTCAGGTCGCCTTTTACATCCATCAGAAGAACCGGAACCCCAAGCCTGGAGAGCTGTTCTGAAATTACCTGAAGTGATTTCGTCTTTCCTGTTCCGGTGGCTCCTGCAATAAGACCATGCCTGTTCATCGTCTTAAGTGGTACCTTTACATGGGCATTTGCAAGCGGGTTGCCGTCAAGCAGGGCACCACCCAGTATGATAGATTCCCCTTTGCATATATAACCATCATTGATATGAGCCGTAAACATTTCTTTTCTATCCATAATTCATAATTTTAACCTGTGAAAACCGAGGAATGCAATTTAGTATTTTAGGTTTAGTTTTCAAAAATGTATGTTTCGTTCATATATAATTATACAGATATATTAAAAAATGTTAAATACATATTATATTTGAAAAGTGATTACCGGATTATTACTTAAAACAAATCATAATTAATTAACTAAACCTTATTACAATGGCAAAGTTTGAAGTTTACCAAAGCGGAAAGAACAAGGAATTCCGCTTCCGCCTGAAGGCAGACAATGGTCAGACAATTCTCAGCAGTGAAGGTTACACAAGTAAAGCATCATGCTTGAACGGAATCGACTCAGTAAAAAAGAATGCGGGCGATGCTAAAAGGTTCAATAAGACCAAAACCCCTACAAAAATGTTCCGGTTTGCAATAACCGCTGCAAACAGCCAGATTATAGGAACAAGCCAGAATTATAAATCTGAAAGTGGCCGCGACAATGGGATCGAATCAGTAAAAAGAAATGCTGCCAAAGCCGAAATAAAAGAGGTCGAAAAATAATTGACATTAAGATTCTTTAACCATAGAGAGTGATCTTTACGGCTTATTTCTAATATTTTTCTGTAAACTAAAAATAATTCATATATTATGAAGGTGAAATTATTTTCATTAATTTTAATCTGCACATTATTTTTCTCTGTCTCTCCTGCACAGGTAACTGACGCTGAAAAAAAATTGAAAGTAATTAATACCGACACTGTAATGGGTTGGAAAAAAGGGGGTCTTGTTGCATTAAACATCGCACAGACATCTCTCACAAACTGGGCTGCCGGAGGTCAGAATTCAGCAGCTTTTAATTGTATTTTCAGTGCATTTGCAAACTATAAAAAAAGTAAATCAGCCTGGGATAATTCACTCGATATCGGATATGGAATTCTTAAGCAGGGGAAGGATGCCAGCACTATGAAAACCGATGACAAATTTGATTTCTTTTCCAAATACGGCAGGGAGGCATTCAAAAACCTTTATTATTCAGCCCTCCTGAATTTCAGGACACAAATGAGACCCGGGTATAAATATCCTGACACGGAAAATAAAATCTCTGATATTTTTGCCCCGGCATATCTTCTTATTGCTGCCGGCTTGGATTACAAACCATCTGCATATTTCAGTGCATTCATCGCTCCGTTTACAGCAAAATTTACTTTTGTCAATGATCATGCCCTTTCTGCAGCAGGAGCATTCGGTGTAAAACCCGGAGAGAATTCAAGGAGTGAGATCGGAGGATACCTCAGAGCCATCTTTACAAAGAATGACTTTAAGGATGAGTTCATGAAAAATGTTTCTTTCACCTCAAAAATCGATTTGTTCTCAAATTATGCCAATAATCCCCAGAACATTGATGTTACATGGGAGAATCTCATCGGACTCAAAGTGAACAAATTCATTTCTGTGAATTTCAACACTGTACTTATATATGATGACGACATCAAAGTACCTGTCGACAGGAACGGGAATGGATTATTTGAATCTGACGAGGCTCCCGGTTCCCGGATACAGTTTAAAGAAATTTTAGGTGTGGGATTTTCTTATAAATTTTAATATTATCTAACTAAAACCTGACAAAATGAAAATTTTAGACGAATTCAAAAAGTTTGCAATTAAAGGCAATATGATCGATATGGCTGTTGGTATCATCATTGGTGCTGCCTTTGGCAAAATTGTTTCATCACTTGTAAATGACATCATAATGCCCCCAATAGGATTGCTTCTTGGTGGTGTTAATTTCGCCGACCTGAAAGTAGTCATGAAAGCAGCGACAGAAACAGTTCCTGCGGTTACATGGAATTATGGGAGTTTTGTCCAGACTTCCATTGACTTCCTGATTATTGCTTTTGTTGTGTTTATGCTTATAAAAGGAATCAATTCCATGAAGAAGAAAGAAGAAGAAGCTCCGGCTGCCCCACCTGCTCCCACAAAGGACCAGGTTCTGCTGACAGAGATAAGGGATCTGCTGAAGAAATAATAAATCCAAAAATACTTATGAATAAGGACATGCCATGGCATGTCCTTATTTTTTGTCATATATTTACTTTACAAATCATTTTCTCCTATGAAAACCAGAACTGCTTTCATCCTTCTGTTTTCGATCACCATACTCTTACTGAGCATCCGCTCAAAGGGCCAGACTCCCCAATCAGAAATGAAGATCTGGTTCAACAGGCCTGCTGAAACATGGAATGACGCCCTCCCGGTAGGTAATGGCCGGCTGGGGGCTATGGTCTTCGGAGGAATTGAGAAGGAGCGGCTTCAGCTGAATGAAGAATCTGTCTGGACAGGAACTCCGCGTTGGGATGCCAATCCGGACGCCTTGAAGAACCTTCCGAAAGTGAGGAAACTTCTTTTCGAAGGCAAATACGCGGAGGCTGAAAAACTTGCCCAGAACGGGATCATGGGAGCTTTCAGGCGCGATAACGCCTCAAGCTACCAGACCCTTGGGGATCTCATACTGGATTTCACTCCCTTACGGGAAGTATCCGGATACCGACGCGAACTGGATATCGAAGAAGCAATATCAAGAGTAACCTATACTGCCAATAAAGTAACCTTTACACGCGAGGTATTTTCGAGCGCACCTGACCAGGCGCTGATAATAAGCATCACTGCAGACAAACCCGGAGCAATAACCTTTTCTGTCAGACTATCGAGACAGGGAAATAAAGCAGCCATAAAGGCTGCTAACAATGAAATTATAATGAATGAACATGTTGGCAATGGGACCGGAGTCATAATGGAGGCCAGGCTTAAGCTTATCAACAATGGAGGGAATATTGTATCGGGAGGAGACAGTATAAGAATTGAAAAGGCAAATTCAGTTCTGATTTTACTTACTGCTGCTACTGACTATTTTGGGAATGAACCTGCAGTTATCTCAGGCAATCAGCTTGAAAAAGTCTCAAATAGATCATATTATGACATCAGAAAGGATCATATTGCTGATTATCAAAAGTATTTTAAGAGGGTCTCACTTGATTTAGGATCAGGCGAAGGGAAATATTTTACAACTGATGCTAGGATCACGGCAATGCAAAATGGTTATGTTGATACCGATCTTATAGAGCTCTATTTTCAGTTTGGAAGGTATCTGCTTATCAGCAGTTCACGGCCGGGGGACCTGCCGGCAAACCTTCAGGGGATATGGGCCGACGGATTGAATCCACCGTGGAGCGCCGACTATCACATCAATATAAATATCCAGATGAACTACTGGCTCTCTGAAACAACGAATCTGGGTGAACTGCAACTTCCATTTGCTGATTTCATAGATGCTATGCGTCCGAGTGCCAGGCGAACTGCCAGTGAGGTGTACGGATTGAAAGGAATAGTAGCCCACTACACAACAGATGTCTGGCATTATACAGAGCCATTGGGAGCTGTGGGATACGGAATGTGGCCAATGGGAATTGCATGGAGCTGTCAGAATATCTTTGACCATTTCAGTTTCGGAGGCGATATTGATTATCTGCGGAATATTGCCTATCCGATAATGAAGGAAGCCGCTGAATTTTGTATCAGCTGGCTGGTTATCAATCCTAAAACAGGTTTTCTTGTTTCAGGTCCGTCCATTTCACCGGAGAACAGATTTAAAATTCCGGGCGGAGGTGGAAATGCAAGCATTGTAATGGGTCCCACGATGGATCATATGATAATCCGCGACCTGCTTCAGAACACTATTGAAGCAAGCGTTATTCTTGATACGGATAAATCCTTCCGAAGCAAGATGGAGAAGACACTTGAGAAGCTGACTCCTATAAAAACAGGATCGGACGGCCGGATCCTCGAATGGTCAGAGGAATTGGAGGAACCTGAACCGGGTCACAGGCATATTTCACATCTTTACGGTCTCCATCCGGGAAACCAGATAACAGAACAAAAGAATCCGGAATTACTTGAAGCTGCCAGAAAAACTATTGAATACAGACTTGTAAACGGAGGAGGACATACAGGTTGGAGCAGGGCCTGGATAATAAACTTCTTCGCCAGACTTAAGGATGGGGAAAAATCTTATGAAAATGTTCTGGCTCTTATCAGAAAATCGACGCTTTACAACCTGTTTGACAATCATCCTCCTTTCCAGATCGACGGTAACTTCGGTGGTACCGCAGGCATAACGGAAATGCTACTTCAGAGCCATGCCGGTGAAGTTGAATTGCTTCCTGCCCTGCCCTCTGCCTGGGGAACAGGATACGTTCACGGACTTATGGCCCGTGGCGGCTTTGAAGTGGATATTGACTGGCAGAACGGGATGCTGAAACAGGCAAGGATCATCTCAAAGCTTGGCAATCCACTGAAGTTGAGCTGCCATGGAAAAGCTATCGAATTGAAATCGACCGAAAAGGGTAAGTCATACCTGGTTAATGAAAATGGCTCAGGTATAACAATTAATTAATCAATTTTTCATTAACCACTTTTTTACCACATGGTCGCACAGAGTTTATGCTGAATTACACTGTCAAACCCTTCCTGGTTAACACTCCGTGAAACTCAGTGTTTAAAAAAATAATTTAAAAAATATTCAATTAAATTTGGAAATTAATGTTATTTATTTCTAACTTTGTGTTAGAATTAATTAACTAATGATAAAACTATGAAAAAAGGAATCGTTGTTTTGATTGTCGCCATGCTTGCGCTAATTACTACAGGCTTATGGCTCTTTTCCTCATCAGGGAATCTGAAACCTTTTGATAAGGTAAGCTTTGGCATTATCATTCTTGTCGTCGCTTTTGCATTTTTTGTAGGTTATAAAAGACTGGCAAGTGCAAAAAGAGGTGAACCACCGGAAGATGAACTATCCAAGAAGGTGATGCAAAAGACTTCAGCACTGTCGTATTACATTTCGCTTTACTTATGGCTGGCAATAATGTACTTTTCAGACAGGCTGGATTATGAAACCCACACTGTGATAGGCGCAGGTATCCTGGGAATGGCTGTGGTCTTTGCTGTCTGCTGGATGGTATTCAATTTCACAGGTGTAAGAAATGAATAACAGGATCAAAGAGTTCCGGGCGAGATACAGCCTTACCCAGGAGGATCTGGCAAAAAAGGTAAATGTAAGAAGGGAAACAATTGTCTTTCTTGAGAAGAACAAATACAACCCTTCACTTAAGCTGGCTCATGATATTGCTATTGTATTCGACACAAGAATCGAAGAAATATTTATCTTCGAATAAAGAAACTAAAATCTTAAAACCCATCTGACCCCGGAGTCCCACGGAGTAAAAACAGCCTGCCCCGATCTATCGGGATGGTTACACTGATAACTCCAATGTATTTATTTTCTCCGTGAAACTCTTTGTATACTCTGTGTAACTCTGTGGTTAATAAATATTTACCATGAAGAAATTAGTTGCTCTTGTTTTTATTCTATTGCTCCTGTTGTCATGCAATAAGAATAATTCATTTGATTTTGCTGCAATTAAATTGCGATGCAGCAATCTCGAGAATCCCCTGGGAGTTGGCATAAAACCTGATTTAAGCTGGATTGTATCTTCCGGAACCAGGGTTTCTACTCAGACTGCATATCAGATAATTCTGGATCCTGATGAAGACAAACTGAAAACAGGAGATGCCTGTTTCTGGAATTCCGGGAAGATCAATTCTTCCCAGTCTGTATGGATAGGTTATAACGGACCTGCACTCGAATCCGCCAAAAGATATAACTGGAAGGTGAGGATCTGGGATAAAAACGATAATCCGTCAGAATGGAGCACGTCAGCTTCTTTTATCACAGGTTTATTCGTCAGGTCTGACTGGGGCAGTGCTAAATGGATCGGATATGAAGAGATCCCCGATTCTCTTCTTCTTGTCCCGGGTGTTCATGGAAATGGCAATAATCTCGGTGAGGTTGCAAAAAAACGCACCGTGATACCATATTTCAGAAAAGAGTTTCGGCTGGGAAAAAAGATATCACGGGCTCTTGTTTTTGTAAGCGGCCTTGGTCATTACGAACTGTATGTAAATGGGGAAAAGGCAGGGGATCGTTTTCTTTCGCCCGGCTGGACCGATTACCGGAAAACCTGCTATTACAACACTTTTGATATAACCAAAAGTCTGAGACGGGGTGAAAATGTATTGGGAGCTATAGTTGGTAACGGGTTTTACAACATAAACAGGGAACGTTACAGGAAACTGGTGATAGCATATGGCGCTCCAAAAATAATACTGAAGCTTGTAGTAAAATATAGTGATGGTTCTGAGGAGACGATTGTCAGTGACAGGACCTGGAAGACTTCTCCCTCACCAATTACATTTGCCAGCATCTATGGAGGAGAAGATTATGATGCCCGTCTTGAACAGGAAATGTGGCAAAAAGTGGGATTTAGTGGTAAAATATGGAAAGAATGC
>CAZCQC010000065.1:0-13209 GCA_964500155.1 uncultured Rikenellaceae bacterium
CATCATGTGGGGATAATACTTTTTCAGGAATCTGTCAGAAAATTTGAAGTACGACGATGAAGCAAGCTTCGTGACATCGCATGTCGTGCATCCTTTCGGAGGGAAATATAACCTGTAACCGCCGATCATTTCTTTATTTTCTGGATCCCAGACAATAAGCTGTTTTTGCGGATCTTCAGGATCAATGTCAAATTCATCAAGATCAATATCCTTGCCCGTTCCTCCTCCGGCGTGTCTGAAAGTGATTTCTCTGATCCTTCCTATCTCATGCATCAGCGCAGCTGAATTCCTGTGATCAAAAAGGTAAACCTCATTATTCCCGTTGTTTGTCCGGCGAAGGAGTTTATCCTTAGTAAGTTCTGCAATGATCTGATCCTTGGCCAGCTGTTTGGCTATTGGTTTCATTTTGTCCATGTGGGTACGGCGATTTCAGTATGGGATACAAAAGTATCGGGTACAATTTAGAAATTTTTTTGATTATTTGATTTTCAGGAAATAAAGGATCTTAGCTCATAAGACTTTCCTTTAACCCATTCGGCCCATTCAGATGGGGTTTTCGACTTGTCAAATGTTTGCCATGGTATTCTCTTTCCGAAGACAATATCTATTGCCTTTCCTTTTTGTTTAAAAAGCTCGTCGGCAAGATACAGCATTTCAAGGTTTGCTTTTATCCCCATGAAATTCCTTACATTGGAGAGGTTATAGAAGAAATTCGAATTCCGGCCTGAAAAATATGCAGGGATTATGTCTCTTTTGTATTGTACTGATTTGGAAATGAAACTTTTGTGCCATTGCAGATCACTTATGACCCCTTTTTTCTTCCTTGAACACAAACCGGCAGGATAATATAGGATCTGGCTCCCGGAAGCATAAGCTTCCTCTATCTTCCTTACAGATTCCCTGTCCTGTGCTCCATGCTTATTTATCGGAAGGAATATCCCCGACAGGTTTTTGATATTCATAAGAATGTCATTTACAGGGAATTTAAGATCTTTATAATACGATGACAACTCATTTATGAAGACCAGTCCGTCGAGGCCTCCCAATGGATGATTTGAGACAAAAATATATCTTCCGGAACCTGGTATGTTTTCTCTGCAGGAAACCCTGTAGCTGATATTGAAAAATTCAAGTCCGGCTTTTATGAATTCAGCATCTTTCAGGTGTCCTGCATTTTTCAGAAATTCATTCAGTTCGTTCTGATGCACAATCCTCTTTAAGTATCTGACAATGAATGCGGGAATAACTTTTTTAAGAGCCGGGTTTTTAGAATAGAGTATCTGCTCCACATCAATTTGGAGGATATCATTCGATTCATGGGAGTCACTCATTCAGACAGGGCATTTTGTTAGAACAGATGGTAAAAATACCAAAAAAGATTTAAAGGATTTAAAACCGGAGGTTTTTAAGTCTAATATCCCCGGTTGCACCCGGGGCAGGATAAGTTTAGATTTTCTCAACCCCAGGGTGGGTTGAAGTTGTTAATTTGAAAGTCTTCAACACCGCTGGTGTTGGCTGGAAAATGCCAGCCTCTAACCATGGATGTTACCATGGATATTAGACTTTGATGCCTCTGGCATCTATTTAGCTTTCGTTTCCCGGTAATAGTTAAATAATAACTGTGAATTAAAGATTGCCTTGGGCTGTTGGAATAGGAGTCAACTCTCAAGGATAAGAGGCCGCTAAGCAAGCTAAATCCTCCAAATATGGGGCTGTTCTCCAACAATCTTTAAAATTTTCATTTAAACGTAAATCACCACTGGATGGCCTTATAGTGAGGGTAAGAAGAAAAAGATATTAACAAGTGTAAAAAATATTGTGGAGTAAAGTGGAGGGAAGTGGATAATTTTTTCATATTTTAGCGTTTTAATTGTCAGAAAGAGAGGATGGCCACATTTATAGGTGATTACCCGTGCAAAGTGGATGCCAAGGGAAGGATAATCCTTCCGATGACATTCAAAAAGCAGATGCCCGCTGCTGCACAGGATCATTTTGTGGTTCGGAAGGATATTTTCGAAAACTGCCTTGTATTGTACGCAATTGACGACTGGAACAGACAGATTGAAAAGATCAGAAAAAAAATAAATCCTTACAACCGTGAGCATAATATGTTTCTGCGGAACTTTTTTAAGGGAACTGCAGAACTCGCTCTCGACAATAATAACCGGATGCTGATACCCAAAAGACTGATGGAGCTTATCGGGGCTGAAAGAGATGTCGTCCTGGCCGGACAGGATGGAAGAATAGAGATTTGGACAGCATCGGTTTATGAAACAATCGGAATGCCTTCGGAAGATTTTGCCAACCTGGCTGAAAAGCTTATGGGTGGAAGCATAAATGAGCCTCTGGAATAATGTTTTACCATGTGCCCGCATTGCTTGAAGAGAGTGTCAGGGGGTTGAATATCCGACCTGACGGGATCTATGTTGACGTCACTTTCGGAGGTGGCGGGCACTCGATGGAGATACTGAAAAGGATTAAGAAAGGGAAACTTATAGCTTTTGACCAGGATGAAGATGCAATGCGGAATGTTCCGGATGACAAAAAGCTCATCTTTTTGAATCAGAATTTCAGGTTTCTTAAGAACAATCTGAAATTCAATGGTATAGATTCAATTGACGGGCTTATTGCCGATCTGGGCGTTTCATTTCACCAGTTTGATGAGCCGGAAAGAGGGTTTACGTTTCGCCAGGATGTGCAGCTCGATATGAGGATGAATAAAAAGGGTTCGGTAACTGCCGCAAGCCTCCTTAAGACACTTGATGAGGCCTCACTCGCGAAAATTTTATATGATTTCGGTGAGCTTGTGAATTCGAGACGCATTGCGAGGGAGATTGCTGCGGCAAGAGCTGTCAGGCCGCTTACAACGGTGAGTGATATGATTAACGCAATCGGGAAGCTTGCCCCGCCCCGACAGGAACATAAATTCTATGCCCGGGTATTTCAGGCGTTGAGAATTGCTGTTAACCATGAGATAGATTACCTGAAAGAGATGCTTGAACAGTCTCTCGACCTGTTGAAAAAGGATGGCCGGTTGGTTGTGATAACCTATCATTCGCTTGAAGACAGGGTTGTCAAGAACTTCATGAGAACAGGAAATTTTGAGGGTGAGGAAAAGAAAGATTTCTATGGAAACCTGATCACTCCTTTCAGGATAATAAACAAGAAGGGCACAGTGCCTGATGAAATTGAGATTGAGGATAATAAAAGAGCCAGAAGCGCAAGGCTGCGAATTGCAGAAAAGATCTGAAGATGGCAGAACCGAAGGAAGCAAAACCAAAGCAGGGTAAACCTGGCAGTTTCATGAAGGAACTGATGAGCGGGATTATATTCTCCGATGTGATCATCCTTAAGAACCTGTGGTATATAATTTTTCTTACGATCCTTGGTGCATTTTATATTGGCAAGAGGTTTCATGCCGAAAAGATCACCCGCGAAAGTGCCAGACTCACAAGGGAAGTGAAGGACCTGAAAGCTGAATCTCTTTCCACCTCTGCAAGTCTGATGTACGTAAGCAAGCAGTCGGAGGTTTACCGGATGGTTCGTGAGAAGGGTCTCGGGCTGGAGGAACTTAAAACACCACCATACAGACTGATAGTTGATAAATAGGGAAAAGAATGGCAGTCAGGGATGAAATAGTATGGAGAAGCGCAGTCGTATACTTTGTATTGACTGTTCTGGCCATTGCTTTGATTGTTCAGATACTTATCCTGCAGTATGTGCAGAGGGGCAAATGGTCGGCAATGAGCGAAAAGTATGTCTTCAAGACAGCCGAGATGCCTGCTAACAGGGGAGATATCCTTGCCTATGATGGTCGGTTGCTGGCCAGTTCAGTTCCCTATTATTCGATCTACATGGACACCAGAAGCAGCGGTATGACAGCTGAAACATGGTCGGATGGTATCGGCGGGTTATCCGAAGGTCTCTCAAGGCTTATCGGGGTAAGATCTCCTGGCGGCTGGAGATCAGTGATAACTGCAGCAAGAAAGAGAGGAGACCGTTATTTTCTTATTCAGAAAAAAGTAGATTATGCCACTCTTAAAAATCTCAGGTTACTGCCCATTTTCAGAGAAGGGCAGTTCAAGGGCGGACTTGTGGCACAGCCTGAAAGTAAAAGGATCCTGCCCCACAATGAACTGGCAGCAAGGACTATTGGCTATCTGAACCAGAGTACAGAAGGCACACAGGTTGGCCTTGAGGGTTCTTTCAATAAGGATCTTGCAGGAAAGAACGGTTTGGTAGTAAAGCAGCGCCTTACAGGCGGCGACTGGATAATCGTCAACGATGGAGAAAGTGTCGAGTCGAAAGACGGAAACGACATAGTGACAACGATCGACGTTGATCTTCAGGATGTGGCATCAAGTGCACTCGAAACCCAGCTCAGAAATCATAATGCTCATCATGGCTGTGCTGTACTTATGGAAGTTGAAACTGGCGACATAAGGGCAATTGCCAACCTTGAGAGCCGGGGTGACGGGAGTTTTCACGAGACATATAATTATGCGATAGCTGAAAGTACCGAGCCCGGTTCAACTTTCAAACTGGCTGCACTTATGGCGGCTATTGAAGACGGGGTGATAGATACAGGCGACATTGTTGACACCGGCGACGGGAAAATAAAGTTCTATAACAAGATAATCCGTGATACAAAGGAAGATGGATATGGTAAAATCACTGTAAAGCAGGTATTTGAAAAATCTTCCAATGTCGGCACATCAATAATTATCAACGAGCATTACAAGAACAATCCAAAGGATTTTGTAAACAGGCTCTATGCAATGAAACTTAATCAGCAGCTTGACCTTCAGATAAAAGGCGAGGGTGAACCGCTTATCAGATACCCGGGCGATAAATTCTGGTCAGGTCTTTCCCTTCCGATGATGTCGCATGGCTATGAGGTTCAGATGACTCCACTTCAGATTCTTACCTTCTATAATGCTGTTGCAAACGATGGAAAAATGATGCGTCCGAGATTTGTCACCTCTATTCTCAGGAACGGATCAGTCGTAAAGAACTTTGGGACAGAAGTAATAATAAACTCAATTGCTTCAAGAGGTACGGTAAGGAAGGCCAAAGCTATGATGGAGGGCGTTGTGGAGCATGGTACGGCAACAAACCTTAAGAATCCAAATTACAAAATAGCAGGAAAGACAGGCACTGCCCAGATAGCTCTCAATAACCAGGGTTACCGTCAGAGAGTATCCTACCAGGCATCGTTCGTGGGCTACTTCCCCGCGGAGAACCCTCTTTATTCATGCATTGTTGTCGTAAACGCCCCATCAAACGGGGTTTACTACGGGAACGTGGTGGCCGGATCGGTTTTCAAGGAAATATCTGACAAGGTCTTTGCAACCAGGTTCTACAGGGATTACCTGGCAGAAAGCAAAAAGGATAATGATAAAAAACCAGTTGCACCTGAAGCAGGAAATGGATTAAGATCTGATATAAGCGAAGTGCTGGGTGAACTTGATGTCAGTTATAAGAAGACCTCAAAGGAGGAGTGGGTGGCTACGCGTGAAAGCGGCGATACAATAAGACTTGTCGGTGTTGACCTGAAAAAAGGTCTGGTACCTGATGTAAGGGGGATGAGCCTGAGAGATGCCATTTACCTTCTCGAAAATTCGGGTCTCAGGGTAAGATACAGCGGAAAGGGAAGGGTTTTAAGGCAATCACCGGAACATGGTGCACGGGTTTATGAAGGGAGTGTTGTTTCACTTGATATGAATATGTGATTTACCATGGCAAGAATAAGTGATTTGATAAGGAATATCGGTGTGGTCTCGGTTATGGGAGAAGAAGATCCGGTGATTAACAGGATCGAATTTGATTCACGAAGAGTGACTCCAGGGACATTATTCGTAGCAGTGAAGGGTACAAAAACTGATGGACATGATTTTATCGGGAAAGCAGTTGAATCGGGCGCAACGGCTGTCATTTGTGAAATTCTTCCTGAAGAGGCAGATAAAAGAGTCTGCTGGATCAAAACAAATGATTCGGCTAAGGCACTAGGGATTGCAGCTTCTGAATTTTTCGGTAATCCCTCTTCTTCACTTAAGCTTACAGGAGTAACCGGCACAAATGGTAAAACTACTATTGCCACTTTGCTCTACAGGATGTTCTCAAGGCTTGGATACAAGTGCGGACTCTTTTCTACAGTATGTAATTACATTGTAATTACAGAACTACCGGCTACCCATACCACTCCCGACCCCATTGAGCTTAACAGGATCCTTGCTACCATGGTTATGGAAGGTTGTGATTATGCATTCATGGAAGTCAGTTCTCACGCAGTTGATCAGAAACGGATTGCAGGGTTGAAATTTGCAGGAGGGATATTTACAAACCTAACGCACGACCATCTTGATTATCATAAAACATTCAGCAATTACCTGAACGCCAAGAAAAGCTTCTTTGATTCACTTTCACCTGATGCATTTGCACTTGCAAACCTCGATGATAAAAACGGAAAAATTATGCTTCAGAATTGCAACGCCCGGAAATATACTTTTTCCGCTAAGGGTATTGCGGATTTCCGCTGTAATGTCATTGAGCAGGACTTCAGGGGGATGGACCTGAGGATTCAGGGTGAGGAGGTTTGGACAAGGTTCATTGGAGATTATAATGCCTCCAATCTGCTGGCCGTATTTGCAGCATCAGAACTGCTTGGCGGCAACAGGAAGGAAATACTTGCAATACTCAGCGATCTCCGGTCAGTTCCCGGCAGGCTTGAATCCGTTGAGGGTCCTGGCGGAATAACCGGTTTGGTCGATTATGCTCATACACCCGATGCACTCCTGAATGTTATTTCAACAATCAATAAGATCAGGGAGGGGAGCCATCAGCTGATAACAGTTGTAGGTGCAGGTGGCGACAGGGACAAGACAAAGCGTCCCAAAATGGCTGCCATAACTGCAGAAGGCAGCTCAAAGGCTATTCTTACCTCAGACAATCCCAGGACAGAGGACCCGGAGAAGATACTTGACGATATGGAAACAGGCATAACGCCCGATCTAAGAAGGAAGGTTCTCAGGATCTGCGACAGGAGAGAAGCAATCAAAACGGCAGTCATGCTTGCCGGTCCGGGCGATGTGGTGCTTGTTGCCGGAAAAGGACATGAAAATTATCAGGAGGTCAGGGGGATAAAACATCATTTCGACGACAGGGAGGAATTAAAGGCTGCCCTGTTGATGAAAAACAACAGATAGGATATGCTTTATTATCTTTTTCAATATCTGAATGAACTTAATGTCCCCGGGGCAGGGATGTTCACTTATATCACATTCAGATCGGCAATGGCAGTTATTACTTCGCTGATAATTTCAATGCTTATTGGTAAGCGCATTATAACATACTTACAGGTAAAGCAGGTTGGTGAAGTTGTCAGGGATCTCGGACTGGAAGGTCAGTATCAGAAAAAGGGAACACCATCAATGGGCGGAATAATAATCCTGGCTTCAATAATGGTCCCTGTTCTGCTCTTCGCAAAGCTCGATAATATTTATGTCATTCTCATGCTTCTTACAACTCTCTGGCTGGGTTTCATAGGATTTATGGATGATTATATCAAAGTGTTTAAGAAGAACAAGGAAGGACTGGCAGCAAGGTCAAAGGTGGCCGGACAGATCATCCTGGGACTCATTGTGGGTGTGACTCTTTACTTCAGCAAGGATGTCATTATAATGGAAAAGGTCTCAGTCTCCGACCTTACAGCACGTGAGAGGATTGAGCTTCTTGATCCGCAGAAGCCTTACTATCCTGATGGCCAGGTAACTCTGGAGCGCAAATCTCTGAAGACAACTATCCCGTTCGTTAAGGACAATGAATTCAATTATTCATGGCTTGTGGCATTTATTCCTGAAAAATTCCGGCCTCTGTTTACATGGCTGGTCTTTGTCCTGATCGTGATCTTCATTGTAATTTCAGTCTCAAATGGTGCAAATCTGACAGATGGGCTCGATGGCCTGGCGACAGGGACATCAGCCATTATAGGTACTGCACTTGCCATACTGGCATATGTTTCCAGCAACGTCATATATGCCGACTACCTGAACATAATGTATATTCCTAATTGTGGTGAACTTGTAATATATGCGAGTGCAATGATCGGTGCAACCTTAGGGTTCCTGTGGTACAATTCATATCCGGCTCAGGTTTTCATGGGTGATACAGGCAGTCTTGCGCTGGGGGGGATCATCGCAGTATTCGCAATAATTATACGGAAGGAGCTTCTTATTCCCATTCTGTGCGGGATTTTTCTTGTTGAGAATCTATCAGTAGTAATACAGGTCTCCCATTTCAGGAGAACTAAAAGAAAATATGGGGTTGGGCGAAGGATTTTCCTGATGGCTCCGCTTCATCATCATTTTCAGAAAAAGGGATTCCCGGAACCGAAAATTGTCACAAGGTTCTGGATAGTGGCTATAATACTTGCTGTAATAAGCATTGTGACTCTTAAGATCAGATAACAGGATGAAGAAAGTCGTTATACTGGGAGCGGGCGAAAGCGGTGCAGGTTCGGCAATACTTGCACAAAAGAAGGGCTTTGACGTTTTTGTATCCGACAGGGGGGAGGTAAAGCAGAAATACAAGGATATCCTTGATAAGAACAAAATCAGGTGGGAGGAAGGAAAACATACCGAAAAAGAGGTTTTCTCAGCTGATGAAATAATTAAAAGCCCGGGTGTACGAGAAGATGCTCCTATTGTTCTGCAACTCCACGAAAAGGGAATACCTGTAGTATCGGAGATTGAATTTGCTGGCAGATATGCGACCGGTACAAAGATTTGTGTTACAGGAAGCAATGGAAAAACGACCGTGACAAATCTGATTTATCACATCCTGAAGAAAGCCGGAAAAAATGCAGCGATGACAGGAAATGTCGGGAACAGCTTTGCCATGGCTGTTGCCGAAGGAGGTTTTGACTATTATGTAATTGAGCTGAGCAGTTTCCAGCTCGACGGAATGTTCTCATTTAAGGCTGATATTGCTGTTCTGATGAACATTACACCTGACCATCTCGACAGGTACGACCATAACCTTCAGAACTATATAGATTCAAAATTCAGGATAACCCAAAACCTTACAAAATCGGAGTTTCTGATTTATTGGGCTGACGATCCGATAATTAAAAGCGAACTGGCAAAGAGAAATTATGCAATGACGCTACTTCCTTTTTCTGCCGACTCAAAAGAAGGCATGTCAGCTTATATCGAAAACAATGAAGTAATAATTGATTATCATACTAAAACCAACCTTATGACCATTCATGATCTGGCACTAAAAGGCCGTCACAACATTTTCAACTCGATGGCGGCAGCGATTGCAGGCAAAGTACTGACAATCAGGAAGGATGTTATCAGGGAAAGTCTTTCTGATTTTCAGGGAGTGGAACACCGGTTGGAACCGGTGATAACGGTCTGTGGGATCAACTTCATAAATGATTCGAAGGGAACCAATGTCAATTCAACCTGGTATGCCCTTGAATGCATGGAGACAGATGTGATATGGATAGCAGGAGGGGTAGACAAAGGGAATGATTATTCCGAGCTTTTTCCTGTTGTGAGGCAGAAGGTAAAAGCAATTGTCTGCCTGGGAAAAGATAATAAAAAGATTGTCGATTCATTTAAGGATATTGTCCCTACTATTGTTGAGACAGCATCAATGGATGAGGCTGTAAAATCATCTTATTACCTGGCAAAGAAAGGTCAGACTGTACTTTTATCTCCTGCATGTGCAAGCTTTGATCTTTTCAATAACTATGAGGACAGGGGCCGTCAGTTTAAGCAATCTGTAAGAAATCTGTAAGAAATCTTTAATTATTTATTAAATGCAGCAGGGCTGGCTTACAAAAACTTTCAAGGGCGACAGGGTTATATGGGCGCTGGTGGTTGTCTTCATGATTTATTCTCTGCTCGCCGTGTACAGTTCATCGGTGAGTGTAGCTTACCTCAAGCACGGAGGCAACACCTCCTTCTTTCTGAGGAGCCAGCTGATCATACTTGCACTTAGTCTCATAATTATTGTACTGGTTCATTACCTGCCCTACAGGATATATTACAGGCTTGCGGGATTAATTCTTTTGTTTTCCATAGGATTGCTGGCTCTTACCTTTGTCTTTGGAGTCAGGGTAAACGATGCTGTAAGGGCAATTAACATTCCCGGTGTTGGCAGACTTCAGTCCTCCGACGTAGCCAAGCTGGCCCTTGTTATATATCTGGCAAGGGTCCTGGGTCAGTTCAAGGATAAGCTAAATGACTTCATGACAGTAACAAAATTCATGATGGTTCCTGTCGTGATAGTCTGCGGACTTATAATGCCTGAAAATCTTTCAACGGCAGTAATGGTTTTTGGGATCAGTATGACAATAATGTTTATAGGAAGGGTCCCTATGAAGTTCTTACTGGCTTATATCGGAATTGCTGTGGTTGGCATACTGATATTTGCATCCGTTCTTGTTATGGTTTCGGATGATAACAGGGTTGCAACATGGGAAAGAAGGATCAAGGCTCACTTTTCAAGTAAGGTTGATGACGATTCCAATTACCAGTCAAACCAGGCAAAAATAGCCATATCAACAGGAGGCTTGTTCGGTAAGGCTCCGGGGAAGAGTACACAGAGAAACATGCTCCCCCAGTCAAATTCGGACTTTATTTTTGCAATAATTATTGAGGAATACGGACTTCTGTTCGGGGCTATTCCCCTGATCCTTGCCTATATGGTACTGCTTTTCCGTGGCATAACAATAGTGAAGAAATGCGATGCTGCATTCCCGGCCTATATGGTTATAGGCCTTATAGTAATGATAACAATGCAGGCAATGATTAACATGCTTGTGGCAGTCGGGCTCTTTCCAGTGACAGGTCAGACACTGCCAATGGTAAGCTGGGGAAGGACTTCTGCGCTTGTCATGAGCGTTTCGATTGGTGCGATTCTGAGCGTAAGCAGAGTTGTCAATGCAAGGATGATGAAGGAAGAACTGCCAGAAGAGGAAAAAACTGATGAGGGAGAAAAGATATATGAACCTGCAAAGGCATAAAAGGGTCATTATAAGCGGTGGAGGTACAGGGGGACATGTTTTCCCTGCTATTTCCATCGCCAATGCTTTACGGAAGATCGATAAGGATATTGAAATTCTCTTTGTTGGGGCTGAAGGAAAAATGGAGATGGAAAAGGTTCCTGCCGCTGGCTACAAAATAGTTGGTCTTCCGGTAGCAGGGATCAGCCGGAAAAATATTCTGAAGAATTTTTCGGTATTTATAAAGCTTTTTAAAAGTCTCAGCCTGGCAAAAAAGACTATCAGGGAGTTTAAGCCTGATGTTGCAGTGGGAGTGGGAGGATATGCAAGCGGACCGGTATTAAATCAGGCCGGAAAAATGGGGATACCGATCCTTATTCAGGAGCAGAACGGTTATGCAGGAGTGACCAACAAACTGCTTGCAAAAAAGGCATCTGCTATCTGTGTAGCCTATGACGGAATGGATAAATATTTTCCGGCTGATAAAATTATAAAAACCGGAAATCCGGTCCGTCAGAATTTTGATGATCTGGGAAGTCTGAAGGAAGAGGCTTTCAGTTTTTTTGGTCTTAATAGTGCATTTCCGGTTATCCTGATCCTTGGTGGTTCACTCGGGGCAGGAACAATAAATAAATGCCTGTCAGATAACATTGAAACCTTAAGAAATTCTGATTGCCAGTGGTTGTGGCAGACTGGTAAATATTACTATAATGACGTTAAAAAACTTGTTCCGGATCAAACCGACGGAAAAATTGCAGTTCATGCATTTATCGACAGGATGGACCTCGCATTTGCTGCAGCCGGAATTATAATTTCAAGGGCAGGTGCCGGTACTATTTCCGAATTGTGTCTTGTAGGAAAACCTGTAATTCTTGTTCCGTCTCCAAATGTTGCAGAAGACCACCAGACCAAAAATGCGACTGCACTTGCTGAAAAAAATGCTGCCATTGTTATTTCCGATGGAACGGCAGAAAAGAATCTTGTAGAGGAGGCGATTAAACTGGTTTTTGATATTCAGAAGAAAAAAACACTATCTGAGAACATAGCAAAAATGGCAGAACGGGATGCAGATATAAGAATTGCAATGGAAGTGCTTAAACTGATTAAAGAATGATCGATCTGAAAAACATTGACGGGATCTATTTTGTCGGTATCGGTGGTATCGGAATGAGCGCTCTCGCCCTTTACTTTGAACAGGGAGGTTATCTTATAGCGGGTTATGACAGATCAGAATCAGTAATTACAGGATCACTGAAGGCAAAGGGCTGCATTATTTCATACGAGGATACGATAAAAAGCATTCCTGCACTATTTGTTGAGCCATCAAAGAAAGAGAAGGTAATAGTTATATATACTCCAGCCATTCCGCCTGAAAATCATATTATCTCATTTTTCAGAAAGAACAGATACCGGATATATAAAAGATCGGAAATTCTTGGTGATATTTCAACAACTTCCGACACTCTTGCAATCGCGGGCACTCATGGGAAAACAACTGTCTCAACAATGACTGCACATCTGCTTAAGCAGTCGCATGTCGATTGTTCTGCATTTTTAGGAGGTATTTCGAAGAACTACAATACAAACCTTCTTACCGGAGATGGTCATTATATAGTTATGGAAGCCGATGAGTTTGACAGGTCGTTCCACAGGCTTAATCCGTTTATGGCAGTGGTTACTTCCGTCGACGCCGATCATCTTGATATTTATGGTGATCATGTAACAATGATAAAGGCTTACAATGAATTCTGTTCCAGGATAAGGTCCGGTGGCAAACTGTTCGTTAATTTCAATATCAGGGATAAGATCACCATTCCGGCCGGGATAACCGGATTTACATATGGATCAGACCCTGGTTCTGATTACCGTTATTTTGAAGTAAAGCATCGTACTGATTACTATAATTTCAGTCTCAAGACTCCTGAAGGAATGATCCGGGAGCTTCATTTCCCGTTTCCGGGTATCATAAATATTGAAAACCTTACAGTTGCAATTGCAGTTGCACTGAATTGCGGTGTTACAGAACATGAAATACGAAAAGCAGTCGTTCTTTTCCAGGGGGTCAGGAGGCGGTTTGATATCAGGGTCAATCTGCCGGGGCTTGCATATATTGACGACTATGCACATCATCCCGAAGAGATCAGGGCATGCATAACATCAGTCAGGGAATTTTTTACCGGAAGAAAAATCACAGG
>CAZCQC010000066.1:0-13089 GCA_964500155.1 uncultured Rikenellaceae bacterium
AGATAAATGAAAAAATTGGTGTGGGATTAAGAGTGATCCCCGGGATAACCAACCTGTTCGAAGGCAGTGATTCAGATGACAAGGACCGCAATCTGGTCTTTGCGCTCAGGGGAACCTATAAAATCAACCTTAAAAAATAACCATAGATCAATTAACCCGAAAATCAGTTTTAAAATTATCTGCCTGTAATTTTTCCCGGTTGAATTTTCTATCTTGCTTTTGAATTAAAAAGTGCAGCCATGAAATTCAGGAGTGTGATAGTTTATTTAGCTGTTTATTTATCCGTAATCTCATTTGTAGAGGTTTCAGCTCAATCATTAATTAACCGGGAGAACCTCTTTGATAATGAATGGCAGTTCCACGTGGGAGGGGCTCAGGGTGCTGAAAATCCGCAATTTGATGACTCACAATGGAGAAAGATCGATCTGCCTCACGACTGGAGCATTGAAGATCTTCCGGGAACAAATTCGCCATTCAGTATTAATGCAATCAGCCAGGTAAGCGGCGGATTCACCACCGGAGGTACCGGCTGGTACAGGAAATCATTTATCATTCCTGAAAATCTGAAGGGAAAGCGATTCAGAGTACTCTTTGAAGGTGTTTACATGAATGCGGAATTCTGGCTTAACGGGCGCCCGATCGGAAATCATCCTTACGGCTATTCAAGCTTCTGGTTCGATATTACCGGCAATCTGAAATATGAAGGAGAAAATGTATTATGCGTAAAGGTTAAAAACGAAGGTGAGAACAGCCGCTGGTATTCAGGTTCAGGAATATACAGGCATGTATGGCTTCAGGTTGTTTCACCTGTTCATACGGATACATGGGGCACTTATATAACAACACCTCAGATATCGGGTACGGAAGCCCTTGTGAATGTAAAAACAACAATCGTCAACGAAGGAAAAGAACCAGGGGAAGTAAAGCTCGTCACTAAAATAATTGACAAGCTGTTGCAGGAGCTTTCAAAAGCTGAAGTCTCAGTAAAAATTGAAGCTGGAAAAAACGTTACGACGGATCAGGAAATCAGGCTGAAAAGTCCAATTCTATGGTCTGTCGATTCACCTCATCTTTACGAATCTGTATCAGAAATATATGAAAATGGAATACTTACAGACAGGAGTGTCACAACATTCGGAATCAGGTCAGTATCATTTGATGGGATCAATGGTTTTCGTCTGAACGGGAAAGCATTAAAGCTGAAGGGAGGATGTGTCCACCACGATAATGGCCCCCTGGGTTCCAGGGCATACGACAGGGCAGAGGAACGCAGGGTTGAACTGTTGAAAGCCAGTGGCTTCAATGCCATCAGATGTTCCCATAATCCACCCTCCCCGGCATTTCTTGATGCCTGCGACAGGCTTGGAATGCTGGTGACGGATGAAGCTTTTGATATGTGGAATGAACAGAAGAATCCCTACGATTACCATCTGTTTTTTGACAGGTGGTGGAAGAAGGATGTTGAGAATATGGTCCTCCGCGACAGGAACCACCCTTCAGTGATTATGTGGAGCATCGGCAATGAAATTCCCGGCAGGCACCGACCGGATGTTGTTGAAACGGCAAAAATGCTTGGAGATTTTATCCGCAGAAGCGATCCGACACGTCCTGTCACCTCAGCGGTGAATGATCTTAAACCCGACAAGGATCCGTATTTTGCAACTCTCGATGTGGCAGGATATAATTATGCATCGGGCGGTGATCATAACCAGGAAAGCCTTTATGTACAGGATCATAAAAGAGTACCAACCCGTATTATGGCAGGGACGGAATCATATCCTCTCGAAGCGTTCGGAAGCTGGATGGATGTAGTTGATAATCCGTACGTTATCGGCGATTTTGTATGGACAGCTTTTGACTATATCGGTGAAGCCAGTATCGGATGGAGAGGATACTGGCAGAAACAGGATTTCTTTCCCTGGAACCTTGCTTATTGCGGTGATATTGACATCTGCGGCTGGAAACGACCACAGTCATACTACCGCGATGCCCTGTGGAAAGATAATCAGCTTTCAGTATGGATCACTCCTTCCGAGCCCACATTTGAGCTTAATCCCGACAGGCAACCCTGGTCAAAATGGCACTGGTATGATGTCGTTGACAGCTGGAACTGGATAGGAAAAGAAGGAAAAAACCTCGATGTTTCCGTATATTCATCATGCGAACAGGTTGAACTGTTTCTGAACGGTAAATCGTTAGGGAGGAAATCAACTAACCGCAGTAATAAGTTCACTGCCATATGGCAGGTTCCTTTTCAGCCCGGAACTCTGAAAGCAGCAGGATATAGAGGGAAAAAGCAGGTAATACTTTCAGAATTGAAAACTGCTGGCAATCCCGTGCAGATAAAGCTTACGGCTGACAGACCAAAAATCAAAGCCGACGGGCAGGATCTGAGCTATGTTACTGTGGAACTTAATGATGTAAGCGGAATCCGTAATCCGGATGCTGAAAACCTGGTCTCATTTTCGGTTGAAGGGCCTGGTACGATTATAGGTGTTGGAAATGCAAATCCGATGAGCATCGAAAGTTACCAGCTACCTCAGAGGAAAGCATGGCATGGAAGGTGCCTGGTCATTGTAAAATCCGATCCAAAAGCAGGTCCGATAATACTTAAAGCGACAGCATCCGGATTGAAGCCGGCTTCAATTGAGATAAATAGCATTTAATATTGATGACCTGCATGACCTGCATGACTTGCACGACCTGCATGACTTGCACGACCTGCATGACCTGCATGACTTGCACGACCTGCATGACCTTCATCATTGGGCTATTTCGATTTTCTTCTTCTCCTTAAAGAAAAAGATGAAACATATCAGCACTGCAACTGCGATATAGGCAGGTACAAGCCAGATGCTTCTCCACTGGTAAACCTGGTTTACGGAATGGTAGGTTGTAACAAAACCTGAGAACCATGTACCTATGAACATTCCCAGTCCGTAAGTAACGAATGTAAATAATCCCTGGGCTGCATTCTTGATCCTTTCATTTGATTTCTTCTCTGTGTACATATAACCCGTTACAAAAAAGAAATCGTAGCAAACACCGTGAAGGATAATGCCTGCATAAAGCATCCATATTCCGGGCCCGATATTCCCGAAGGCAAAGCATATATATCTTAATATCCAGGCTGTCATACCGATCAGAAGCATTTTCTTTACACCGATCCTGTTGAAGAGGAAAGGAATCGCAAGAATGAACAATGCCTCCGATATCTGGCCCATGACCATTTTGCCGGCGGCATTTTCCATTCCTGCCTGGTTGAGGAAGAGATTAGCAAATCCAAAATAGAATGAAAGAGGAATGCAAACAAATATTGCAGCGATGAAAAAGATAAGGTATGGACGGTCCTTAAAAAGAACAAATGCATCAATACCCATAACTGATTTAGCCGTTGATTGTGTTTTTGCCTGAGGTGGTGTATCAGGAAGAGAAAAGCTGAATAACCCCAATCCGGTTGAGACTATTGCAGCCATATAAAATGTTGAGGGAGTCTGTTCGATTCCGAGGAGGGCAATCATAAACCCTGATATAACCCAGCCAACAGTGCCAAAAACCCTTATGACAGGAAACTGTTTTCCGGGATCGCTCATCTGCCTGAATGCCACGCTGTTTGAAAGAGCGATCGTAGGCATATATGCAAGCGAATAGAGCATAATAATCCAGTAACATGGTCCGTTCGCCGTAACCCTGGAAGCCAGAAACAGCAACACACCTCCGATCAGATGCAATACCCCCATAACCCGCTGGGCGGCAAAAAACCTGTCAGCGATCATCCCGATAAAAAATGGTGAGATCATTGTGGCAATTGCCAGGGCACTGTAAGCTGCCCCAATCTGGATTCCGCTGGAACCAAGAATTTTTGACATAAATGTTCCCATGGTCACATACCACGAACCCCAAACATAATATTGGAGGAACATCATCGATGAAAGGATAACACTGGTTTTCAGCTTCATAGAAATGTCAGTTTAAAAATGGGAATCAAATTCAGTCAGCAGGTTTTACTTGTCTTAATTAAGACAATAATTTTCAATTTACAAACTAAGGATTTTAATTTTAAATTTAATTAACTTAAATCCTGTCAGGTTTGAATAACTTTTACATAATTTTATAAAATGATTCACAAATCCCAAACACGATAACATATGAAAAACACTGGCAATTCAAAGAATGGCATTTCAAGAAGAAAGTTCCTTGGAAGCACGGCAGCAGCTGCTGCTTTGACAATGGTTCCGCTTTCCTATGCTTCAGCAGGTACCACAACTGCAGCACCTCAGAATGCCGCATCGGGCAAACCCAATTCCAAATTCGGCGGCGTGCAGATAGGCGCAATAACCTATAGCTGGCGCAGTATGCCGGGCGGCATTGAGAACATCATTAAGTATTGCAAGGAAGCTGGGATAAGCTCCATAGAATTAATGAGTGGCGACCTTGAAGATTATCTTGGCGCTCCAAAGAATCCGATGGCCGGAATGTTCGGACCGCCTCCCGCAGCACAACGCCCGGCCGGTGCTCCTGCCGCTGGTGCCCCTCCTGCTGCTGGTGCCCCTCCTGCCGGTGCCCCTCCTGCCGGTGCCCGTCCTGCTGGTGCCCAGGGTGGACGTCAGCCGCTTACGCCAGAACAGGAAGCTGCAAGAACTAAATATACACAGGATCTTAAAAACTGGCGTGTCGGTATAGATTTAACCAAAGTCGGGGCAGCTAAAAAATTGTTCGATGATGCAGGTATTGGTATCCACATTGTCAAATTTTCTCCTGCCCGCTGGTCAGATGAGGAGATTGACTATGCATTCAAAGCAGCAAAAGCTATGGGTGCGAAGGGCGTGTGTGATGAGATCAGCGAAGAAGGAGTAAAGAAACTTGGTCCCATAGCAGAGAAACACGGAATGTATGCTGTGTTCCATAACCATATGCAGTTTGCAACCGAGGGCTTCAGCTACGATCCTTTCCTTGCCGTTTCACCTGCTGTTATGATGAATTTTGATTCGGGCCATTTCTTTGGCTCTACCGGAATACATCCTAATACTATAATCGAAAAGTATCACGATCGTCTGTTCAGCGTACACATGAAGGATAAGACAGGACCAAAAACCGATCCTGCAAACCAGAATCAGGTTTGGGGACAGGGTGAGGTTCCTATTGCAGATATCCTGTTGCTGATAAAGAAGAACAACTGGCCTCTCTTTTGCGACATAGAACTTGAATATGACGTCAAGCCGTGGTCAAATCCTGTAAAAGAAGTCAGAACCTGCGTGCAGTATGCAAGGAATATACTGATTTGATAGTTTCAGGAAACAATATTTAAATTCGATCAGACAGCCCCATTCAAATCCGCATTTAACGGAGAGGAATGGGGTTGTTTTTTATCTTGATTAACCACCCCGTCCGCCAGTCGGC
Source organism: uncultured Rikenellaceae bacterium (assembly GCA_964500155.1). GTDB lineage: Bacteria > Bacteroidota > Bacteroidia > Bacteroidales > VadinHA17 > LD21. The sequence continues at coordinate 5,401 of CAZCQC010000066.1, forward strand.
GGACACCCCTCCTTGAGAAGGAGGGGAAAGTATTGATTTACATCGTTAAATATTTCTCCTCCTTTTTAAGGAGGAGTACCCCTGTCCGCCAGCTGGCGGATCAGGGGGGAGGTGGTTGAATTAATTGAGCTTCTTTATTATTATTGACGGATCGAGAGGGAATTGCCCCGATTCCTTGCCGTATACTGATAATCCCCCCTGTGATGAACCAACTTCATCAACCTGGAGACGGACAACGATTTTACCCGTTTCAACAGCCTTTTTAATATCAACCCCTGTAAGCGGAATCTTAACAAGGTATCCATATGAACCTGCCTCATCCAGCAGCCATCTTTTGCTGTGGTCCTTGCTGCCCCATGCCCAGCCTGGTTCCTGGTTCATCCATGAAAGTAATCCGCGGTGGTCAGCCGGATCGTCAGGTAATATTGTTTCGGACGATTTTTTCCCGTTAACGGAGATTATGACCGTTGAACTGTATGTTTTCTGATCGGTCTGAGGATAGCTGTTCTTTCCATATCCGGGAGTTGTTCCTTTGTCAGAGACTACCGTCATTCCTATACCTTCAGCGACACCTTCCTCGAGGTATTTTTCCTGTGGATAACGGGCTGAGAGCTCAGCTCTGAACTCAACTGAAGAAATTCTGTTAGTATCAATACCGTGCGGAAAATCAAATACGTATTCAAAGAATCCCGAACCCATTCCCCACACTTTCTTCCCCTGCTGGGGAGCATATTGCCTTATGCTCCATTTAGCATCTGTAAATCCGGATGGCGGACGGGAAACAATAATGACATCTGAAGGATCTCTTCCCTCAACACGGAACGGGACAAAATTGCGCTGGAGAATATTTCCTTCTCCATCTTTAAGGTTCACAGCGAAAATCATAACCGAGGTCTCCGCCGGGAGAGTAACCGAAACAGGATTGAGCTGAACAAAGGTGAATGGTTCAGCTTTTGCAGCGACCGCACCGTTCTTCCATTCGAATCTGTCTCCTTTCTTATCCCATCCTGACATCGTATATTCAATCTTCAGTCCGGCCGGGATATTACCGGTAACCGAACTAATTCCCATAGGCATACGGATTGATTCACCTGCCTTGTATTTCCTGAAGAAATCATCACCGGCCACAACATAAAGATCACTGTGCAAATCATTCATTGTCATCCCCGGGCACAATTCATCAAACCCGAAAAGCTTTTTACTGCGATCGAAGCGGTAATACCCGTTCCATTCATTTATCACGTCGTGGAATTCAGTAAACAGGAATCCGGCAATTTTTAGTCGTTTGCGGAATTCGTTCATCATAATATGGTATTCCCAGGTAAGGTCGATGTCTCCTGTGCTTCCGGTGTATCCCCATACAGCCCCGCATTCGGAATTAAGCATCGGCTCATTACCCTGTACATTACCTCCGATAAAATTATACGTTGAACCCGGATAGGTTTTGCTTACAATTTCATCGAATAATCCCGACCATTGCCTTGCGGGATTATATGAATGCCAGGTGTTCAGGTCGGTAATAACATGGTCGAGATTACATGGAGAATTATCCTCAACAAGCCTGGTAGGATCCATGGCTTTGGCTTTATGGTACCACGATCTGACCCATTCCTGAGTTTCAGGTGTGTAAGATCGTCTTCCGGTAGAGGAGTCTTTACTGAACAGGCCCCATGTCTCGTTGAATAGTACCCATGAAAAGACCGAAGGATGATTATAATCCCTTTCTATCTCATTTTCAGCGATATATTCCCAGTTTGCTTTTGCCTCAGGAGTCGGTTCGCCCCAGAAGTTAGGAACATCTTCCATGATCAGTAATCCGTATTTATCGGCCCAGTAAAGCTTTCGCGGGATTTCGGCCTTTATATGGATCCTGAGGCCGTTCAGACCGATATTTTTGGCACGCATAATTTCATCCTTTATGAAATCATCGGAAGGAAAGGTATAGAATCCTTCGGGGTGATAGCTCTGATCGAGTGTAAGCCTCAGGTAGAGAGGTTCATTATTCAGAGCAACATACTGGAATTCCTTACCCGGAATTGTGACAGCGGATATCTTTCGCATTCCAAAGTAAGTGTTTACCGAGTCGATGATTTTATCAGAGATCAGCGATGCGGTTACTTCATAAAGAAAAGGATCGTTAAGTGTCCAGAGCTTCATACCGGGAACAGGAACTGTAAATTGCGCAGCTGTATCGCCCGTACCTAAAGCCGATTCAAATACAATATTGTTCTCCTTACCGGCAAGCCTGAATTGCAAACCCTCAGGCGTCGGAGCCGACAAGTGAATTTCAGCCCTTACTTCTGACTTGTCAATATCGGGCGTAAAATGAATCGATGAGAGGTAAACCTCACTCCGCGGTTCAAGATAAACTGTCTGCCAAATGCCTTTTGCATTGCCGTAGTACTGTTTTCCTGAAGGACGGTTATCGAGCTCTTCGTCCTCAACCCTGACAACCAGCTGGTTGCTACCTCCTTTCAGGAACGAAGCGATATCGAATTCAAAAGGCAGATAGCCTCCCTTATGTTCTCCGGCATACTGTCCGTTTATCCAGACTTTTGTGTGAAAGTCGCAGGCTCCAAATATAAGAAAGACGTTTTTACTTTTCCATCCGACTTCCCTGCCAATGTTAAAGGTTCGTGCATACCAGGCTATATTAAGTTTTGGAAGGGTAACCTCACTTAAAGGACTTGCCCAGGAAAAAGGTACCAATATCTTTGAGGAGAAAGCTTCAGGATTTTCCTGCCAGTTTTCCTTTTCACCAACATTTAATGAATCAGGTGCAAATTGCCAGTAACCATTAAGATTCTGCCATGGGTTCCGTTCAAAATCAGGGCGGGGATGTTCTTTAAGGGGGATAACGATATCAGTGTCCGTTTGATTCTTACTGCACGAAAACAGTAATAAAATCAGGGGCAGGAGGACTAAAGTCTTTTTCATAAGGGTACTATATAACAAATAACTAAATAAATATTTTTCCACTTCTGACTTTTTAACTACAGGTCGCACCCCGCAAAGCGGGGCAGGCTCTACGGAGCTAAAATTATATTGGTCCTAACTTCTACAAACAGGTCACTCCTACGGAGCTTACCATTGAAAAGTCCCGTTAGGGACGATCTGTTTGTAGAAATTAACCTAAATCAGAAAAATGAGCCCCAGCAGGGCGACCTGTTTGTGAATATTTTTAATATCAACAGTTTAACTCATATTCAATAAATAAAGCCGGACGTCATTGAATTTTAATATGTAATTACAATGTAATTACACTGCCAGTTCCCACTGATCACGTAATAATTTCAAAGCCGCCGGGATAACAACGTTTTTATCACCTTTTGTTCCGCATTCAAAGCTTACAAAATGCTGATAGTTAATCATCTTAAGTGCTTTAAAGCCTGTAATATAATTATCACCTTCATCTTCGCCCGGAGCTTTTCTGGTTTTACGGCTTGCCACATGAACATGATTAAGGTATTTCTGACCTGAGATGAAAGCCCCCATATCGTCCGTCTCTTCCCATGTCATGTGCCAGAAATCGCCCATGCAGGTTACTCCCGGGCTGTCGACATCCCTGCAGATTGCTGCGGCGTCAGCTACCTGCCGCATGAACCATGCTTCCTTCCTGTTCAGAGGCTCCAGAATTACAGTTGTATTATTTTTGACTGCGAATTCGCCAAGTTCCTTAAGCTGGTCGATCAGTATAGCCCTGGCTTCGACAAAAGGAAATGACGGTTTCTGCCCGTTAAATCCGGGTACAAGTATCATCCCGTATGATCCGAGTGCACCAGCAGCAGTAAGTATTTCCTTTGAAGTATCGATACACTTTTTTCTTTCACTCTCGTCGGTTGAGATTAGCCATCCTTTAAATCCGGCACATATGGCCGAGATTTTCACTTTCCGGTTCTGGAGGGCTTTCTGGATTTCGGGTACCCTTGAAGCAAGATTACCTCCTCCTACTTCCAATCCATATACTCCGTTTGCCTCCATAAAATCAAGTTTTTGGCTTAATGAGTCGCCGGGAGTCACTCCTTCCTGGAGTCCCAGATTAAGAGTAACTCCAATTTTTGATTTTTTCTTTTCCCTGGTATCTGAAAATGAAGCTAATGCCGGGACAGCACCTATTGCAGCCAAAGTGCTGCCGATCCCGACCTTTCTTATAAAACCACGACGAGTCTCTGTGTTAAAGTTTTTCATATAGCATGATATTAATTCCTGTAAAAAAAAGTCATTTGGTCAAGGTCCGTTAAAAAGATAATGCATGTTGCCAATTTAATATTTTTTAAATTACCGGGGCGAGTCAAAATTCATAATCTATGTTTAATTTCAGAAACTAAAGCTTGAGAATAAAAATTGGATAGTTTTGTAAAATTATTCTAAGTATAAGAATCGGTTATCATTTAATAATATCATCCAGAGGAAAGAGATTACCTTCGGTGAGCTCGTCCACCTTATGGTGGACTCGGTTCCTCGCTAACGATCGGAATGACAAAGCCCGAGGATTCGGGATGAGGAATCTGTGAAAAAAAGTAGGAAAGAGTTTATTTTAAACATAGCAGCTGAATGATTCGAAATAATTACCTGGTATTTATCATTATTAATTTATTAATCCTTAACAGTATACCCGGAATTTGCCACAATATTACGGAATCCTCCGATAATAAAATTTTAGTTCAGGATTCAATCAATGAAAATCAGATACTCTATAACGGAAGGATCTGGAGGAACCTCTTTCCTTTGATAAAGGAAAATCAATTTCTGTTTTCAAAAGAGCTCCTGCCAGCCTCAGTAACCATGAGAGGTAAGACATTTTCAGATATCAGGATAAAGTACGATATATTTACAGATGAAATCATTACTCCGTTTGCTCCTGCAGGAATGCTTCAGTTGAACAAACTAATGGTTGATAGCTTTTCCTTGATTTTTCAAAATAAAAAATATCATTTTATAAGGATCCTTGATGGTAATGAAGCTCTTCCGGGTGGTTATTACAATGTGGTATATAAAGGTAAAATCACCTTATATGCCAGATACAGTAAAAAGATTGAAAAGCTTGCAGATAAGGATGAATTTGATAAGTTTTATCAGATTAACCGAATCTATTTAGTTCAGGAAGGCAAAATATTTAATATCCCCGGGAAAAATGATCTCCTCAGGGTCCTTAATGTTAAGAAGAAGGAAGTCAGGCAATTCATGAGGGAGAACAATGCAAGAATCTCAAATGAAGATCCCTTCAGTTATATACCTTTTCTCCGCTTTATTGATAATTTGAAAGAATAGGATACTTCATATGAGATTAAAGATCTTCATTTTCTCCTGTTTATTGATTTTTCCCGGTTATGCTTCAGCCCAGGAAAAAAAGTGGTCACCTGCTGCTTATAAAGATATTCCATTTAAGGATTTTGCCGCTTCAACGCAGTCACTTCAAAAAATCAGATTCTTTTATAAGGATGAATGGGTTAAGGACCTGATACTGAAGGAATATCCGGAGGAATACAATCTTACCAATTTACTTGATGATCTGCTTAAAGGGAGCGGCATTTATTATTACATCGACAGAAAGGGGAATGTAGTACTTACAAAAGATTTTGCTATTAAAGTCTCCTCCGCTCCTGATGAAACTGAAAAAACTTATCTGCCTCCTTCGGACTATACTGAAAATGCACAAGAACAGATTAATACCGGAAATACATATATTGAAATCGGGAATCCTGCAGAAAAAAATAATGCGGGTAAGGTCTTTATTTCAGGATATATAAAAAACAGTGAGACAAAAGAACCTGTGGCAGGAGTAACAATTTTCAACCAGAAACTTGCAGCCGGTTCAATTTCAAATGAATTTGGATATTATACTCTGGCTCTTCCCCGTGGAACTCATACTCTACAGTTTTCATTTATAGGGATGAAAGAGAAAACCGTTAATCTGAACCTTTTTGGGGGAGGTGAACTGAATATTGAAATGAAAAGCATTTTAATTCCTTTAAAAGAGACGGTTGTTTCTGCTGAGAAAAACATGATCCTTAAACGGTTTGAAGTGGGTATGGAAAAGATCAATATTCAATCCTTTAAACTGTTACCAACATCACTTGGGGAATCAGATATTGTAAAAAGTGTCCTGCTGATTCCGGGTGTAAAATCAGTTGGTGAAGGTTCAGCCGGATTCAATGTCAGAGGCGGCACAGCTGACCAGAATCTGATTCTTTTATATGGAGCTCCTGTTTTCAATTCATCTCATTTCTTCGGTTTCTTTTCAGCAGTGAATCCTGATATGATTAAAGATGCAACTTTATATAAAGGAGGCATACCTGGCCGTTATGGTGGAAGGATATCTTCAGTGCTCGACATCGGAACAAATGAAGGCAGGAACGAATTTACAGGGAGTGCCGGAATAAGTCCTATAACGACTCAAGTTATGGTTGCAGGCCCCTTGATCAAAGACACTCTGAATTATATTTTAACAGGCAGGACTACCTATTCAAACTGGATTTTTGGCCTGTTCAATAATAAAACTCTTAGGGAAAGCAGTGCCTCATTCTATGATGTTAATGGTAAGATAACTTATAGTCTGAATAAATCAAACAAGTTAGAATTTGCTTCATATCTGAGTCATGATGCATTCAGGTTTGGTTCAGATACTGTTTTCAGGTACGACAATAATATTCAAGCTTTAAGATGGCGTCATATTTTCAACAGCAGGTTTTTTTCTGCTTTCTCTTTGAGCAACAGCTTTTATGAGTATAATATTTCAAGTCAAAAGCATAAACCCGAATCATTTGTTCTCGCACATAGGATCAACAGCACTGGTTTCAAAGCAGATTTTAACTTATTTAAAGGAAGAAATGAATTGAACTTCGGACTGGACCTTAACAGGACTATTATTTTACCGGGCAGCTATGAGCCTGCAAGCGATTCGTCACTAGTCAAACAATACTATATTGAAAAAGAAAGAGCAATTGATGGTGCTTTATATGCCGAGGACAAATTTATTCTGACCAATTTCCTGTCAGTCAATGCAGGCATCAGGTTGTCATCTTATTTTTCAGTCGGACCGGGAAGAGTAATGGTTTACCGTCCCGGATTTTCAAAAACAACATCAACCATTATTGATACACTTGATTTTAAAACCGGTGAAGTATTGAAGAAATATGCAGGTCCGGAGATGAGAATATCATTGAATTTCAGATTATCTGACAAAAACTCCTTTAAGTTAAATTATAACAGGACAAGGCAATATCTTCATCTTCTCTCGAATACCACTTCAATCTCCCCTACTGATACATGGAAATTAAGTGATTATAATCTTAAACCTCAGATTGGGGATCAGATAGCAATTGGTTTCTATCAGATGCTTTTCAACAGCACAATTGAAACTTCTGCGGAGGTTTATTACAAGGAAATAAAGAATATGTCCGACTTTAAGGGAGGAGCAAATCTTATTATGAATGAATTCATTGAACAGGATATTGTAAATGTAAAAGGGAGGTCTTACGGTCTGGAAATTCTATTAAAAAAGAGTGAAGGAAAGCTCAGGTTCACATTAGGATATACATATGCCAGGACTTTTATCAGGAGCCTGAGCACCCTGACAGAAGAAATAATTAATGAGGGAAAATGGTTTCCTGCACATTTTGACAATCCCAATGACCGGTCTTTTACATTTAACTATTTACTCTCACGCCGTTTCAGTTTTTCTTCCAA
>CAZCQC010000067.1:0-11272 GCA_964500155.1 uncultured Rikenellaceae bacterium
ATAAGAAAGTCCCTGTTGCCGAACATCTCTTTAGTGTACCTGTCCTGACCCAGGGTTAATGGCGTTTCGGTTGTTCCGGTTCTACTTACCTCATTTCTTATAATATCACCGTCGGCAATCACAATCATCTTTGTATCGGTACTTTCGTTTTTTACCTTTAAATTTGAGTCTTTTATCAGGTTATCAGTGATCCTGTTCCTGAAAGCGGAAGGGAACCTGCCTTCAAGCAGGACAGCTACCGGAAGAGCTGATTTGCTGAAAGATCGCTCATCAGGTGTCAGCTCAGCCTCCTTAAGACTTATCATGAACGGAGGGGAAAGAGTTCTTGAGTAAGCTGAAGTTGAAAGCAAAACACTCTTTCGTATGTTGTTGTCAAGTCCGACAGTGTCGATATAATTCACAAACTCGCCTTTCACTTTATTAATGCTTCTGGTTATAGGATGTCCCGGATAAGGAGTCAGTTTCGGGAAAAACAGCCAGGGAACTGAAACAGGCTGCTGTCGTGAACCTCCGCTCGACAGAATAAGCCTTATCTGAGCGCAATCAATATCCTGGATAATCTCAGCGTTAATCCTTGCGCCATACCTGAAGAGCTGGTCTTCAATATTCAGCGGGCGATACAGCGCTGCAGTCTCTCCATATACAAGGCTGTCGGAATTTACATTTACCTCTTCAATCAGCCATAAAACCTTGCCGCCGTTCATAACATACTGATCCAGAACAAATTTGTCATTTTCCGTGAATTCCTTTTCAGGGCCTGCTATTACGACTGCAGCATATTTATCAAGTATCCCCGGTGTTCCACTGATAAGACCCCTGTCAACTGTAAAAAATCTGGCCATGTGATATGTCAGATCAGCAACACCGATTTCCGGTATTTCATCATGCCCTTCAATAAAAGCCACCTTATAAACAGTATCGGAACTGAGAGTTGCTATGGGCTGTATCATTTCGTACTCAAGCCCTTCGGTTGAATGAAGGAGTCTTTCCTCAGCAGAAATATAAGGATTAGTATTAAGAAAGTTCACCGGCACCTCAATCGTGTTGTAATTCACTATCATCCCGGGGAATATTATTTTTTGGCTTGAACCGCCTTCGGCATCTTTATCCTGGATATTCACCGGGTTTAATCCTTTGGCAAGAAGCGATTGGTAGAGAGCATCTCTTTTTTCTGAATTATTTCCTTCCGACGGATTGATAAAATTATAATCCACTTTCCGTCCTGAAGAAATTCTGAACTCATCGAGCATCTCCCTGACCGATCGTTTCAACCGCTTAAATGGAATGGGCATTTCGCCCTCGAGATAAACCTGTATAAAAATATCATTCTTAACACCAGCCAATACTTTGCGGGTTTGCAATGAAAGAGTGTACCGCCTGTCCTCAGTAAGATCTGCACGTATCCTGAGAAATGAACCTGCTACGGCTGCTGTTAAAATGATAAGCAGTGTCGCTCCAAACTGAAACCAGTTCTTTTTTTCCGATTTGCGTGACAAAAGTACGAGGCGAGTTGCCTCATTGAAGATAAGAACTACCGCAACAAAATATATTATGTCCCTGAAATCGATCACCCCCCTGCTCATTGATTTATAGTGCTCATTGATCCCAAGCCTTATAACGAATTCATCAAGTTCTTTCAGACCGGGCAGATAGGCGAAGGAATCAAATCCCATGAACAGTAAAAATGAGATCAGAACTGCAATAATAAATGCAATAACCTGATTATCTGTAAGCGACGAAGCGAACAGACCTACAGAAGCATAAACTGATGCTAGAAAGAATAATCCGATGAATGCACCAAGCGTGGCTCCTCTATCCAGGTTTCCCGGGCTCTCACCGAGAAGATAAACCGAAATATAATAGATCACTCCCGGCAATAGGGCCAGAAGGACGAGTGCAACGGCCGCCAGGTATTTGCCCCAGACAATTCCCCTCTCTGTTACAGGTTTTGAATAAATCAGTTCAATCGTTCCAAGCCTCTTTTCTTCTGCGATCATTTTCATTGTAACGGCAGGAACAAGAAAAAGGAAGATCCATGGCGACAGGAAAAAGAGGGTGTCAAGTCCTGCATAACCGCTGTCGAGGATATTCCATTCGCCCGGGAATACCCACATGAACAAGGAGTTGACCAGCAGAAATACAATAATTACAATATACCCTGTAAGACTGCTGAAAAATCCTGTAATTTCTTTTTTGAATATTGCAAACATATTAGTCTGATAAATCCCCCTTTGAAGAGCCTGCCCCGCTTAGGCGGGGGGAATATTTATAAATTTCAAAAATACTTAAATGTGATAATGAAAAACACAAGTTTATAAATCGTTCTTAACAATTTTAGCATTTTTAATATCTGATATTATTATATCGGAATAATAAAACCCGATAATGTCGGTGTATTTAAATCCCCTTGCTGCCATTACCATTGCTCCCTCCTGGCACAAGCCTACACCATGCCCATAACCTCTCCCTTTGAAAGTGATTAAGTTGCCCTCTTTAATCACCGAAAAAAAAGCTGATTTAAGGTTCAGATCATTTCTAATCTGACCGAACGGCAATGAAAAAGTACCTATCCGGTAATTGTTCTGCCTTGTAAGCTGGGAAAAATTGTAAGACAGGGACGGTGAACCGGTTGGTACAAATCCTGATTTCTTAAGATATGCTTCCCATTCATTTAAAGGGATCGACTTTCTCCAGGTTGCATTAGGTGAATTAACGCAATAGGGATCAATTACTTTCTTGATGTAGGAATGCGCCGAGAGCCATACAAAATCTGATGTTGATGTTTCTCCTCCACAATTTGAGTGAAAAGCTGAGATTATAAGTGTGCTGTCGTGGTCCAGTACAACCATACCTTTTGTTTCAAGGGCTGCCCTGGTTATAAGCGTATCGGTGCAAATTCCATTAAATGCCTGGCAATGAGTATTATCGCATAAATTATACCTGTCAATCATGTGCCTGTCAAGGTGCTTATACAAAAATGTTCGCGCAATAACTGCCTGCGATTTCAGGTATTCTATCCTTTTTCCGGGTCCCCCCTCGGTTCTGACAACTCCTGCAATGTATTGTTCCACATCACATATATTTATAAATACCAGGATCCCAAGATCGGAAATACACTGAAGGTCGCCACTGTATAATCTTCGTCCCTGTGTGCCATTATTGATCCTGAAGTAAAAGCGGTCGTTTCCTGTTAATCCTTTAACAGTCAAAGAATCACACATAAAACTCATAGTACTTTTAATCTTAACCGCAATCCTGTTGTTATACATCACCAGTAGAATGGGGTCGCCGGCAGTCAGGCTTATTGATTTTCCATCATAGACATCAAGTTCATACTTCCCTTCCACAACAGTCAGGGTCGCAGATGAAGGCATCTGGCTGGCAAAGATGCGTACCCTGACCTGGCCAATCAAGGATTCGGAAATGAAAAATATAATAAAAAAGAATATTGAGATTTTTCTATTCATTGTTAATTCTATCTGCGAATATCAGCGAGATCAGCGGGAAATAAAAGATTCTCCCGCAGATTACGCAGATTTTCGCTGATTCCTCTCTCCTATTCACCTTTTCCTGAACTGAGTATTCGAACCATATCCCCCGCAATCCTCTCCGATGCACCGGCCGGACCAAGGATCTCCCTGACCTTAATATAGTCGTTAAGTATCTTTTCTCTCTTTGAACCCCCTGGCAGTATTGCCGTTAGCTCGCTGACCAGGTTTTTTTCATTTAGTGAGTATTGTATCAGCTCTTTAACTGCTTCATATCCCGTAATGAGATTAACCAGCGAAATATATTTCACTTTAATAACGATCCATGCAATTAACATTGATATAATATCGCCTCTGAAGCAAACAACCTCCGGAATACCGAGCAATGCTGTTTCAAGAGTAGCAGTTCCTGATTTTACGAGTGCTGCTTCAGAAACATACAATATCTCGTATGTTTTATCCTTAATAAGAATCACATGCTCTTCACCAATAATCCTGTTATACAGTTCATCCGGCAGATTCTTTACACCAGCAAGAACAAACTGGTAATCAGGAAAATGACGGACTGCTTTGAGTATGGAAGGAAGTATATCCCTGACCTCACTTTTCCTGCTTCCTGCAAGGATCGCAATGACAGGCTTATTTCCTAGTCCAAGTGATTTCCTGATATCATTCTTAGGCGGGAAAGTCATAAGTTTCTTTTCGGTCTCATCAAGCAGGGGATTACCCCGGTATTCGACTTCAATATTATGTTTTCTGTAAAAATCAACCTCAAAGGGAAAAATGATATACATCCTGTCAACATACTTTTTAACCCTTTTGACCCTGCCTTCTTTCCAGGCCCAAAGCTTTGGGGATATGTAGTAAAATACCCGGTAGCCTGATTTTTTTGCAAATTCAGCAATCCTGAAATTAAATCCGGGATAATCAATAAGAATAACTACATCAGGATTGAACCCGGTTATCTGTTGTTTGCACAGAGCAAGTAAATTTCTTATTGTAAAAAGGTTTTTAGCCACCCCGACAAATCCCATAAATGCTGTTTTTCTATAGTGCATAAGAAGAGTTGCTCCGGCTGCTTCCATGAGATCGCCTCCCCAGCATCTTATTTCTGCCTTCTGATCACACCTGACAAGCTCTTTTACAAGATTTGATCCGTGAAGATCGCCGGATTGTTCACCTGAAATAATAAAATACTTCATAACAGAAATTTTACTGCGAAAACCAGCACTGCCCAGAAAATTGTTATCCCCAGAACACCCCTGGTGGCCCGCAGCATATCCAGGCGATTAAATATCAGGAAAAGGAAAATATTCGGAAAGACGCAAAGCGAAATTATATGAGTGATGATATCAGCATTGATGATCCTACGGATATACCCGGCAAGGTCATTATGATTTGAGGAAAACTGCCAGAAGATCAGAGAAATAATTATCGGGATGACAAATCCGGCGATTAAACCCAGATAAAGCTTGTCATATTTCTCTGTTCCCGTCATATGCTGAAACGCTCCTTAAGCTTATCAGTGAACCAGTGAGCTGTCATATCAACCGAAACAGGCACAACTGATACAAATCCGTTGGCCAGAGCCCATTCGTCAGTGTCGTCGGCTTCAGGTTCATGGTTCTGGAACATCCCTGTCAGCCAGTAATAAGTTTTACCCATCGGATCCTTCCTCTTTTCAAATTCTTCCCTCCAGCTGCCTTTAGCCTGACGGCATATTTTAATGCCTTTAATCTCGACTTCAGGCATTGAAGGCACATTGACATTCAGGCAGATCCCGTCGGGAAGCCTTTCAGTTCCCATTTTTTGCATCACTATTCTTATGAATTTTTTGCACACCGAAAAATCGGCTGTCCTCGAAAAGTCATTAAGTGAAAAACCGACAGAGTTTATGCCATAAAGACATCCCTCAATAGCAGCAGCCATTGTTCCGGAGTATAGGACGCTTACAGAGGCATTTGCTCCATGGTTAATTCCTGATACAATCCAATCAGGTTTTCTTTCAAGAAGCTGATTAACGGCCAGTTTTATGATGTCGGTAGGTGTTCCATTGCAGGTATAGACTCTCCTGCGTTCTGTCTCCTCCAGCAATTTAACCCTGAGAGGGGTTTTTACAGTAAGAGCCATAGACATTCCCGACATGCTTTCAGGTGTTGAAACCAGGACTATTTTTCCAAATTCTTCCATCACCTCAATCAGGGTTTTTAATCCTGAAGCATATATTCCGTCATCGTTTGTGATCAGGATAAGCCTGTCGTTCTGTTCAAGAGTCATAAATGCAATGTTTGATTCACAAAGATAGATAAATACCCTTTCGCTCAGAGAAATTGTTTACTTTTGCAATCTTGATATTTTATTTGTTCTTCATTAGTTAAAACATAGAAAGTAACACACAAATAGGAGGAACTTTTTAACAATATGATTACATCCTTTGGCTGCTTTTCGATAACACCACTCTCGGATTTCCTCCGGGTGAGAAAGGCTTAAAAGTGTTGGGCTATTGAAAAAGCGGAGATTTACCCCCCCAACCCCACCAGCTGGCGGGACTATAATAAGGCTCCCTTCCTTGGAGAGCCTGCCCCGCTTCGGCGGGGGGTGGGGGGTGGGTTATAAAGCAGGGAAATTTACCCCCCAACCCCCCAAGTGGGGCTTTATAAATATCAGTAAATCAATAAGTCCCCGCCAGCTGGCGGGGATTTAGGGGTAAAAGGCAGCGGAGGACTTTTTCAACAGTTCCTTAGGAAGGGAGTAAAAAATTTATAGACCAAATAATTATACTATTTAACTATATCAATGAAAATCTCTTATAACTGGATCAAAGAATACCTCAAAATAGATATTGATCCCCATAAACTCTCTGAGATACTAACAGGTATCGGGCTTGAAATAGAAGGAGTTGAAGAATGGGAATCCGTGAAGGGCGGATTAAAAGGTGTTGTGATCGGTGAAGTGCTTACCTGTAAAAAACATCCTGATGCTGACAAACTTACTGTAACCACAGTTAATATCGGTTTGCCTGAGCCGTTACAAATAGTCTGCGGCGCTCCCAACGTCGCTTCCGGACAGAAGGTTCCGGTTGCCACAGCCGGTACAACGGTTTTTAAAGGAGATCAGAGCCTCGAGATAAAGAAATCAAAAATCAGAGGAGAGTTCTCCGAAGGAATGATATGCGCTGAAGACGAGCTTGGCCTGGGATCGGGACACGAAGGGATAATGGTCCTCGACAGCAATGCAAAACCAGGGACTCCTGCAGATGAGTATTTTGGTATTGAGCATGATACAATTTACGAGATCGGACTGACGCCAAACAGGATTGACAGTGGTTCGCATTATGGTGTAGCCCGCGATCTGGCAGCTTACCTTAACCTGAATACCGGAAACGGTTTCAGGGCAGTCAGACCTTCGGTGGAAAGCTTCAGGTCCGATAGCAACAATTCAGAATTTGAGGTAATAATTGAAAATAGTATTGATTGCCCGAGGTACACAGGGATCACAATAAGTGACGTAAAGATCGCTGAATCACCCGAATGGCTCAAAACAAGATTAAGGTCGATCGGACTCAATCCGATAAGCAATATCGTTGACATCACTAACTTTGTACAGCATGAAATAGGTCAGCCTCTTCATGCATTCGATGCTGACAGGATATCAGGAAAAAAGGTGATTGTCAGAAATTTACCTGACAAAACAAAATTCACTACTCTTGATGAGGTAGAAAGAAGTCTATCATCCCGCGATCTTATGATCTGCAATGAGAGTGAGGGAATGTGCATTGCAGGAGTTTTCGGGGGAATTAGATCTGGTGTTACATCATCAACAAAGAACATCTTTCTCGAAAGCGCATATTTTAATCCTGTATCAATCCGTAAAACATCTAAAAGACACGGACTTCAGACTGACGCATCATTCCGATTCGAGAGAGGAACTGATCCGAACATAACAATATGGGCTCTGAAGAGGGCTGCAATTCTGATGAAGGAGATTGCACAGGGAAAAATTACTTCGGAAATAATTGATGTCTATCCTGTAAAAATAGAGAATGCCAAAACAGAGGTCAGCTTCAGGAATATCGACAGACTCATTGGCAAGCATATTGATAAGGAAACAGTTAAAAAGATTCTCGGGTTACTTGATTTTAAAATTCTGAAAGAAGATGATGATTTTCTGCTCCTTGATATTCCAGCTTATCGCGTCGATGTTAAGGTTGAAGCAGATGTTATCGAAGAGATCCTCAGAATTTACGGTTATAATAATATTGAGATCGGCAGCCATGTGAATTCAACTCTGACATATAACCTGAAACCTGATAAGGAGAAAGTGGTAAATATTATCTCTGATCTGCTTTCTTCCAATGGCTACTCTGAAATAATGTGTAATTCACTTAATCCGGCCTCATGGTATGAGGAGAGTGATGATTTCGATCCCGGCCAGCTCGTAAGGCTGGCAAACCCGTTAAGTTCTGACCTTAATGCAATGAGGCAATCGCTGATCTATGGAGGATTGAATTCCGTCCTCTGGAATATCAACCGGCAGTGTTATGACCTTAAATTTTATGAATTCGGGAACTGCTATTTCAAGATAAGCACTGAGCATCCGGTACCTGCTGTGTCTGATTTTAACGAGAGAACTTCACTTGATCTTTTCATAACCGGAAAAACAGGGAAAGAGAGCTGGAACCATAAAACAAATCCGACTGATTTCTTTCATATCAAATCAGCAACAGAGATGGTCCTTTCGCGGCTTGGAATAGATGTTTCATCTCTTGTGAACGGCGAAAGCACAAAAAAGTATTTTGCCGAATCAATCACTTATGTACTGGGCAACAGGCTTGTTGCTGAAACAGGCAGAATTTCAAAAAGTTACCTGACCAGATTTGATATAGGGCAGGATGTATTTTACAGCCACATCGACTGGGATCTGATAATGAAAATGATCAGGAAAAATGTCATTTCGTACAGCGAACTGCCAAAGTATCCTTCCGTCAGACGCGACCTGGCTATCCTGATCGATAAAAGTATTACATTCGGACGGATAAAGGAGATCGCCTTCAGGACCGAGAGAAATGTCCTGCATGAAGTCAGTTTATTTGATGTTTATGAGAGTGACGCACTTGGAACAAACAAAAAATCGTATGCGGTCAGCTTTATTCTCAGAGATAATCTTAAAACAATGACTGACAAGAATATTGATAAAGTCATGAATAATCTTATCCAGGCTTTTAAAACTGAACTGGGGGCAAATATCAGGTGAAAATCAATGGCCAATTTCTTAAACAATATAGGTAATTACTTTTCGCTAGTAAAGTTTGCCCATACGGTATTCGCAATGCCATTTGCAATGACAGGTTTTGCCCTGGCCGTATCCGGAACTGGAAATTCATTCAGCATCAGGCTTCTTATCCTGATAATTCTCTGCATGATCTTTGCAAGGAATGCTGCGATGGGCTTTAACCGCCTTGCTGATAGAAAGTTCGACTCTCTTAATCCAAGAACGGATAAACGCGAAATCCCATCAGGTAAGATAAGTACCAGTGCAGCTGCCATATTCGTAATTATCAATTCGGTTTTATTTATTATTTCTGCCGGACTTATAAACCGTCTGACTCTTCTCCTTTCACCTGTTGCCCTTTTGATAATACTTGGATACAGTCTTACAAAAAGAATTACATATCTCTGTCATTTCATCCTTGGCTTAGGCCTCAGCCTTGCTCCCATCGGTGCATATATTTCAGTTACAGGGACTTTCAATATTGTTCCGATAATATATTCATTTATCGTCCTTACATGGGTAAGCGGTTTTGATATCATTTATGCACTTCAGGATGAAGAGTTTGACAGAGACCATAACCTTCAATCCATTCCGTCATACTCAGGAAAGAAAAGGGCATTAATAATATCAGTTATTATCCATTTTATTACCTTCATTTTAGTTGTGACAGCAGGATTTGCGGGAAACGCGAATATACTCTACTGGTTAGGCGCCTTATTATTTACCGGATTGCTAATATGGCAACATTTACTGGTTAAGCCAGATGATCTGAGCAGGGTAACCCTGGCATTTCAGACGACGAATGGAATTGCAAGCATACTTTATGCTCTTTTTGTGATCATGGATATGATTATTTTTTGAAAATTTACCCCGTGCCCCCTAAAGGGGGTTCGAAAAAACGAAAAGTCCCCGCCAGCTGGCGGGGATTTAGGGGTGAAAAAAACATGCCATATGATACATTCTCACTGTTTTTTCGTTTCTTGGTACCAGAAATGAATATACCAGATGTCAGAGATCACAATTAAAGAGGTTCTCACGAAAAAAGAGCTTCGTGAGTTTATTTACCTTCCGTCCAGGATACACAAGGACGAACCCAACTGGTTGCCACCCCTCTACACAGATGAGTGGCTTCTTTTCAACAGGGAGAAGAACAAATCATATCAGTATGCCGATGCGGTTTTCTACCTTGCATATAAGGACGGAAAGGCTGTTGGCAGGATAATGGGGCTTGTAAACAACAGATACAATTCCATTAAGAACGAAAAGCATGGAAGATTCTGTTTCATGGAATGCTATAACGACAAGGAAGTTTTTCATGCCCTTCTGAAACAGGTCGAAGAATGGAATATGAATAAGGGAATGGTTAAAATTGTAGGACCCCTGGGATTTTCAGATAAGGATCCCCAGGGATTCCAGATTGATGGTTACGGGCACCCATTGCTCTTCACTGCAGCAACAAATTCTCCTTACATGCCAGCTATGATGGAATCCGAGGGTTATACCAAAGAAGTCGATCTGGTTAATTACCTTATTCCTATTCCTGATCAGCTCCCACCGATTTACATCAAGGCTTATGAAAGGTATTCAAGAAACAGTGACATTGAAATAATAGAATTCAGTTCCAAAAAGCAACTTAAACCCTATATTCTTCCCGTTCTGGAACTTATGAATCAGACCTTCAGTGATATTTACGGGTATGTACCTCTTAATGACATAGAGAAAGCTGAATTCGCCCAAAGATATTTGCCTATTCTGGATCCTAAGTTTGTCAAGGTCGCAAAATCCGGCAATGAACTGGTCGGTTTTATAGTAGCTTTACCTGATATGACCTCAGGAATAATAGCCGCAGGTGGTAAATTATTCCCATTCGGGATATTTAAAATTCTGAAGGAAATGAAGAAATCGAAGAAGCTGATGTTGATGCTGGGAGGTATAAAGCAAGATTTCAGGGCGAAGGGTATTGATGTTCTGATGGGGATCAAATTGCTGAATTCGGCTTCAAAGAATAACAAGGATATTTTAGACAGCCATCTTATACTGGAAGAGAATACCAGAATGAGAGCTGAATGTGAAAGAATGGCTGGAAAGGTTATAAAGAGGTTCAGGATATATCAAAAAACACTTAAGTAATCTCACTTTAACCACCCCGTCCCGACGCTTTGGTCGGGACACCCCTCCTTGCCAAGGAGGGGAAAATACTGAAATACAGCACTATAACTTTCTCCTCCTTTTTAAGGAGGAGTACCCCGCCAGCTGGCAGGGGGAGGTGGTTGACTCTTGACACAGCTCCATTTGGGGGTGAATCCTAAAACCTGAAAATAAACGATAATCCGAGCAACTCCTTGAACTGTACCCTGGCCGTTTTCTTCTCGATCCCGTCGTTTCCCATCACCAGTGTCCTTGTATCATCGTCAAATATCAGGTGAGTATTAAGCCTTACATCGGTAAACCAGTTCAGGTTTGTCTGAAAGATCATTTCCCAATCGACATCTATATTCTGAGGATTGTTCACG